>JACQJN010000285.1 GCA_016205085.1 Elusimicrobiota bacterium
AGAAAAGTGTGTCGCAGGGCCGCCCCGCAGGGGTCCGCGAGTAGCGAGCAGCGTTAAACGAGCGGACATTTAACATTTGGTCGGCCCGAGACTCACAGCAGTGCCGCATGTGGCACCTGCGGTTTTCTGAAGCGGCAAACCCGAGGGATCCGACCTGGCAAAATTTTCATCATAAAGAAGCCAATCGACTTTTCACGCGCTCCGCGACGCGGTCGGCTAAGGCCATGATCGTAATATAGGGATTGATCTCGGCGCACTGGGGGAACAGACTGGCGTCCGCCACGAAAAGCCAAGGCACCCCATGCACCTGCCCCCACACATCCGTCACTGAAGTCGCGAGATCCTCCCCCATCCGACACCCCCCCATCAAATGGGCCGTGGTGATGGATACCTTGCCTACTTTAAGTTCTTCCCTTACAATCAATTCATCCAAATTATCCTGTTCGGAAGACTCGACAAAAAACTTCTTCCCCGCCGGAGCATGCACACGCTCCGCCCCCGCCGCAAAAAATATCCTGGCGCAAACTTTTATGGACTCGAACAAAGAATCCAGAACGGGCTCGGTCAACCGGTACTCCACCACAGGATTTCCCTCCCGGTCTATTGTCACACGATTTTCGGGAAGGGCTGGATCGAGAGCCAGGACAAGAATCATCTGGAGGGTATCCATCCGGGAAACCATTCGGCTATGCTCTTGCCCAAAACCGGCCAAATTCTTGGCGGTGGTGAAAGGAAAATACATGCAGGTCTCCAACAGAAACTTCTTGGACTCCACAAAATGGTCGCAGTAGTAGCTCTTGGGATGGCCCCAGTAGTTGGTGATGGGCTTGGAGTGTTGGGCCACAAGAATAAAGGCGGGGTGGCAAGTAAAGTACCGGCCCAATGCGGGCAGCCGGGTTGGGAGATGGGAGCGAAAAAGAAGCGCCGGAGTATTCACCGCTCCCGCCGCCGCCACCACCATCTTAGCCTTCACCCTATACTCTCCAGGCTCCCAGACAGAAGGATACCCAACCCCAGGATTTGAGACGGTGGCATAACAGACCCGATCCTGGATTCGGTTGACTTTACAGTTCGTGACCACTATGACTCCATTTTTTTCCGCCGCCGGAAGCTGAACCCGGTGTGTCCCCTGCTTGGCCGCATTGGGACATCCCAAGTTGCACATTCCGGACCCCTGACAGTCCCTTACATTGATGGGAAACTGCTCAACCTTATAATTCAAATTCCTGCAGGCTCGATAGAAGAGCTTATTGTTGTCATTGAGATGATCCTCTTCCAAAAGATGGACGTTGTTCTCCTGGAGGTATTTTTGAGAGCGGCGCTTTATATCTTCCCATTCAAGGCCAGGAACCCCCCAGCGGGAAACGGTCTCCCTGGGAATGGTTAAAGAGGTTCCCGTGTACACCACCGTAGAACCTCCATAAGCTTTGGCAAAAGCGAACGTCATGCTCTTGTCCCTGGTCAGGAATCCGCCCCCATCAAAATAGAGCTTGTTGGCCATCTCCAGCTCCTGCCCCGTGAAATCCGTCTCCTTAAATTTAGGCCCCCACTCCAGGACCGCGATTTTTACCCCTTCCTTACATAGGGGAGAAAGCTCCTTGGCCACAGCCCCTCCCCCCGCCCCAGAACCTATAATAACGATGTCAAACTCTTTTTCGATCATTAGATTTATACAGAAATTGGGTGGCCAAGATTTGCTGGCTGTAGCGGGCTGTCCGGAAGTCGCGGGGAACCCAATCTTTCGCACAGTGAAAGTTGGGTAGCGACTGAGGGCCAGAGCCCAAATCTTTTGGGTCAAAAGATTTGAGGCGACCCGCGCTAGCAAACTTGGTCAGGACCCAATTTCTATAAAAGCTCATTTCCTTTTTTGGAAGGCCTATAATGAACCCCCTCCCCCACCTCCGGCCTCCCATAATACCCCATGAAAATCAATGTCTTTATCCCCCAAAAACCCTTGCGGATCAATGCCACGGGGGCCTCCTGAAACCACATCAGCGCGGAATCCTGATTTTTAGGCGGGAGCCTGTCCAACGAACCCCCGTATCTCAATGCGGGAAACCATTTGAGCACGAACAAGAAGAGCGCTATCTGGCGTTTTATGGAATCCGGCTTAGAGGAAAGAGCATTTTCTATCAGATTGAAAAACCTCTCCCGAGCCTGGGCATCCAGATCCTTGGCCTCCGGAACAATCCGGCTAGCCAAGACCCACAAAAAGGCTCTCCGCTTTTCAGATAAAAATCTCACCCAACTATTACACCAAATTCAAAGCGGGCAAGCATAGGGCCCTAGTATCAATAGGTCTAAAGTACTACTTTGGGGTTCCCTTTAGTTCCAAATTTCCTAGGCCAAATGCCAGGCCATTTTTGGGCCCAAATACCCTCCTGGGTTCTACCGTCCTAATTATAGGATAGCCTCATGTTCGGAGGATTTATGATCCAGCCTAAAAAAGTCAGCGCCGTTCTTCTATCCTTTATATTCGCCGGAACCATCCCCGGCCCAGCCGCATACCAAGTCCTGGCTCAAACTTATAGAGGCTCAACCACCGGAAAAACCTACACGGGCGGACAGGTGCGGACACAAATCTCCCCCATCACAACCATCTCTTTCGGCAACATAAAATCTCCCAACCTCAATTTGGGCAAACCCCTCAGTCTGAATCAGGCCGTGAAAATTTCTCAAAATTTACAAAAAACGGCAGTGGCTATCACAAAACCTTCCTCTCCTGAAAAAACGTCCGCTGCCCTGAAAAAAACATTCGACCAAGCCTCTAAAGGCACCTCTTCAAATTTAGAACCGGCTGGAAAAATCGCTCCCGCGCCCAACCGGACCTCCCTCCTCATCAAAAACAATCCCTCCGTTTCCACCAAGGTCGCGCGACCTGTCGTTTCTTCCCCCAAAAAACCTCGCTCTACATCTTTCCTTAAAAGAGTTGCGCTCATATTCTTCACCACACTATCTCTTCTCCTGCCCTCCTTCTCCGCTTTCGCCCCCAAGGCGGACGCTATGTACGTCCGACAATATTTCGGACAGAACAAGGTGAAATACGACGTCCATGACTACAAGATTCTTAAAACCCCTCACTTTGACATCTACTACTACCCTGAAGAAGAAGAAGCTGTGAAACAGGCAGGCCGGATGGCGGAGGAAGCCTATGCCGAATTTAGCCAAGTCTTAAACCACGAATATAAAAAACCGCGCCCCATCATCCCCTATGCCTCCCGCGGGGATTTTGAACAAACCAACACCATGCCCTTCCAAGTCAGCGAGGGAGTGGGAGCTTTCACCGATTTCTTCCTTCAAAGGATCGTGATCCCTTTTGAAGGCAACATGGCTCGTTTCAAGCACGTTCTGCGCCATGAGATGGTCCATCAATTTCAATTCGACATCGCCGCGCCCAAACTCAGCCAAAAGATGAACCTCATGAGAAGCAATCTGCCCCTCTGGTTTTTTGAAGGCATGGCGGAGCGCGTGGCCATGGGCAAGGTGGACGTCCACACCGAGATGTGGCTGAGGGAAGCCGCCATAGAGAATTTTCTTCCCAGCATGCGGCAGCTGGCCTACATGCCGGACTACCGGGCCTACCGGTTCGGGCAGTCCTTCTGGGACTTTATCATAGAACAGTACGGCGAATCCGCCGTTGTAGAGATCTATAAAAGAGCCGCAGGCCCTTCTCTGGCCGACGCCATAGGAGATCCCACGGAAAATTTAAACCCAATATTTAGGGGAGTCACGGGCAAGAGCCTGGATCAACTCTCCACAGAATGGTTCAACTCCATCCGCAGAAAGTATTACCCCCAGATCGTAAACCATAAAACAGCCGATGAGGTGGGACGATATCTTCTTCCCATTCAGGACGATTGGCTGTATGGACCCAGGATCAAACTGGGCATCGCCCCCGCTCTCTCCCCCGATGGAAAGAAGGTGGCCTACATCTCGGGAGGCTCCGACATGACATTAAGCCTATACATGGCCTCCGCGGACAACGGCGGCAACACAGCGAGACTGGTTCGTTCGGGACAGACGGTATCTTTTGAATCCCTGCGGTCTATAGACGCTTCCGTCGCTTGGGCTCCCAACAACAAGGATATCGCCTTCACCGCTCTTTCGGAAGGAGAACCTGTTTTGTACATCATGGACACCGACCAGAAAAAGGTGACCAAAAACATCCGCCTGGACCTAGATGAGGTTATGCATCCCTCCTGGTCTCCGGACGGCCAGCAAATTGTCTTCACAGGACTCAAAGGCGCCCAAAGCAATCTTTATACAGTAAACCGAGATGGAACAGGACTTAAAGCCCTGACACAGGATTTCTACAGCGATCTCCAGCCTGTTTGGTCTCAGGACGGCAAAAAAATAGCCTTCGTCACGGACCGTGGACCTGGAACAAACCTGGAAAAACTGACGTTCAATGACCTCCAGATCGCCATATACGATCTGGAGTCGGGCCAGATTTCTCTTCTCCCCAACCAGAAAGGCAAAAACATCAGCCCCCAATGGTCCCAGGATGGAAGTCAAATTGCATTCATATCGGACAGGACAGGCATCTCCAACATATACGTCCAGAATCTTAAGGACAACCAGATCTACCAGGTCACGGATGTTTTGACAGGTGTGACCGGCATCACTGAAGATAGCCCCGCCCTGTCCTGGGCCTCCGGCTCGGATCGCATGGTATTCTCCCTTTTCACAAAGGGGGGAGTCACCCTGAAGGCGATGGACAGGGTCTCCTCTGAAATGAAGCCCTTCCAGGAAGTCCAACCCCAAACCCCCGTTCCAGATTCTTCCATAGTCAAAATCCTTCCCGTAGTAGACTCGCTTCAAATTGTAAATCCGGACAGCCTCATGGGCACAGGCTTCTATGTCTTTCGCCCTTCCGGCTATTCTCCAAACTCCTCTTCCAGAGACTCCACCGCCACGGACACCACCGCCTCCATTCCCGACACAAGCCAATTCAAGACGGTGCCCTACAAAGCCAACCTCAGGCCGAATTTTATCGCGCTCAGCGGCACCAGCTTTGCCACAAACAGCGGCGTGTATCAAGCCATGTTCGTGAGTCTTTCGGATATGCTGGGGGACAAAAATCTTTTGGCAGCCATGTATGGAACCAACCCCTTGACGGACGATATCTATGCCGAATACACAAATCAAAGGCGCCGCGCCAAGTGGGGGGCCTCTCTCTTCCGCTTAAGGAACGTCCCTTTCTTCTACAGCTTTGAAGGCCCTCGTGGGCCGGGAGGAGGCTTAGCCAACCGGAGCTACACTGTGGGAGAATTCTTCCTCCATTATCCCAAGAATAAGTTTGAAAGATTCGAGTTCGAAATATCCAACATCCTGGAGACACGAAAATACCCTCCCCTTATCACGGAGGATAAAACCGTCATCCCTTACCCTGCCGACCGCAGGCTTTCCATAGCTCCCAACATCAGCTACGTCAAGGACAATACAATCTGGGGGCCATGGGGGCCTCACCGCGGCACCCGCGGACGGATTGAATTCAGACAATCTCTCCTAGACCGTCAGTTCACACAAGGCACAGTGGACTGGAGGAACTATAAAAACCTGGGCACCGATTTCATTTTAGCCAGCCGGGTCGTCCTGTCTACCATCCAAGGTCGGGACAAGATGCTCTACTACTTGGGAGGTCCCTACACCATTCGCGGCTACCCCTACGGCTCCGTTGTAGGCAACTCCATCGCCATGGCTAACCTGGAGATGCGCACACCCTTCATTGACCTGGTACTGATGCGGTTGCCCCTTTTGGGACGCATGGCCACCATGGCCAGAGGGGTCGTTTTTGTGGATGCGGCCTACACTCGCTCTCCAGAATTCATCGCCGAACTGGTGGAAGATTCAAAGTTCTACCACACCCAGGAAGTAGTGGCTTCTTTCGGGTTCGGATGGCGGATGCCTTTTCTGGGAGTGTTATGGGGGTTCGACAAATCCTGGCGCATTCTGGAAGGAGGAGGCGCTTTCCAGGTATCCATATTCCCCGGTTTTTAGGAGCGCTCTATGAAAAATAAAATTTTCTGGCTGTTTGGTTTTTTGGGGCTGCTGGTTGGCTCCCCACCGGCACATGGGATAGAGGTGGCTGCCACACAAATCAAAGACATGAAAGCCCCCTACTTCAAGGCTTCCGTCTTAAGCCGGCCCGAAGAGGACGGCTCCACATCCATCCTCATCCTCTTGGAAGTGCCCTGTTCCAACTTAAACTTTATCCGCGACAAGAAATCGCAGAAATTCTTATCTTCTTTTAAAACGGATATCTCCGTTGAAAATAAAACCAGCGGAGCTGTTTTTAAGGACTTCTGGACGGAAACCGTCGCCAAGCCGGGCCCCGGCATCCCGTCGGTGCTGAAGGTCTACAGAATACCCAACGTCCAGTCGGGAGAAAGCAAATTTTCCATCAAGGTGCAGGACTTAAGCTCCAGAGCGGCCGCCACCGAAGAAAATATCCCTCTCTCCGTCTCCGAGTACACCTCCAGCAACCTGGGAGTCAGCGACATCCTTTTGCTGGATCAGACCCTTCCCAACAATGAGATCATCCCCAACCTTATGGGGCAGAGGCCCATCACCCGAAGCAGCTCCGATCTCTCTTACCACTACAGGCTATTTAATCCAGCGGGAGCGGATACCGTGGAGGTTCGCTCCTGGATATTCAACCCCTATAAAGGAGATACCCTTCAGACCCAAACGAATATCTACGCCACACAAGGCAAAAAAGTCTTAGAAAATGTGGAAAGGTATGTGAACGCTCTGGTAGACCCCAACCTCCAACCGGGCCGTTACGAACTGGGGATTTCCGCAATCCCCAAAGGCAAGCCGGAACAGGGAAGCACAATCAAAAGACCTCTCCTCCTGCATTGGGAAGGAGTTATCGCCGACTCCGATGTGGCCAAAGCCATAGAGCAGATGAGATATTTAGAGGAGTATCCCGAACCCTTCTTCGGAAACTCAAAAGAGGCTAAAGACTACGCCAAACAGATGGCCAGGGAGCTCAACCGCATCCGGTATATTGGGCGGGATGACCAGTTCCTTATGTTTACCAAGGAAACCAGGGACATCCATAAACAGAAGCTAAGGTGGAATGAATTTAAACAGTTCCTGAAAGATTATGACCAAAATTTCATGACCATCTATTTCGTCAGAGTCTCGGAAGCCAATCAGCTCTACTCCACCCCTTCCCAAGAAGGTTGGGGAACGGACCGCGGGATGGTGCACATCGTCCTGGGTCCTCCCGATGAGAAAATGCTTGAGCCATTTCTTCGGGAGAAAAAATCTCACGAGGTATGGACCTACCACAGACATCCCGTGACCCAAAAAATGATTCAGATTACGTTCGAAGCCGATTCAGGAACCAACGATTTTGAATTGGCTAAAGGAAGCCGAGAGACGTGGGTAAAAGGGGAATCCAAATGAACCGTTTAACATTCTTGCTATTCGCTTTTTCGGTGATCTTTCCGAGCCTCATACAAGCCCAAGACCAGAGCCCCAGCGATGAAAATGTGGCGGTTCAGATCGACAAGGACTTCAAAAAATTAATGCAGATGAAATGGCGGATCATAGGCCCCAGCGGCCGTAAAGGCTCCACCCCCCAACATACCAAATTTAATTTGGCCTTCACCCCTTACGGCCGCTCGGGAAACAGTAGGTTTGTCTCCGCTGCCGTGGAGTTTCCCAAAAACAAACGCGGAACAGCCCTTAGCTTAGGGATCACAAGCATCTCCTATAAAGATCCCGTGGAGGTCGTGGATTTTAGGCAGGGACGGGTGGTGGATCTTACCAAGAGGACAGGCCCCGATCTGGCCATCAAACAGCGCTTTTTCAGGGCAGGCTACGGGAGCTCTAATGGAAGGAAGGGCATATTTCTGGAGCCATTTGGAAGCGCGGGCATCATTCCTTTTCTGGTCAGCAGCACCAGAGTCAAGGTAAAAACGGACCATCTCATGAAAAAAGTGAGAGCCCCGGCTCCTTACTTTTCTTTAGGAACCACGATCAATTTCTGGAATAAAGTAGCGGTGGGAGTGGAAAGAAGGCAGTTTTTACTTCAAGGCGAGAACAACCAGAAAGATCCTTTCACCAACTTCACCGTCATCCTGACTCAGGACCTTTTGCGGGACATCGGCAACATATTTAAGGACGACTGACCTCACCCTGCTTGACCAGCACGCGCTTATTGTCCTGATCGTAGGTATAGCGCAGTTCCCCATCCACGCTGTGGATAAGCACCTCCTCCACATCCCAGTTGGACTCTTTGTTCACATAAAAATCCATATCTAAAGCGATGTCCGGCATCTCTTCCTGCTCATTGCCTTTTTCAACAAAATCCACGCAAGCGTAGTAGCGTCCTTCCCCTAAATGGATTATCCGTTCCAAGTGGATCTTTTTGAGGGTCAAGGCCCACTCGTTTTCCAGTTCCTCATCCAAGAAATGAAACAGCCCGTCTTCCTCGCTTGTATGGGACTTGATATAACCCAGGACCGCTTTCTCAAACTGCATTTGATCGCTGCTGAACTCTTTCTGAACAGATTTTTTAACCAGCCCTAAAGGACGAGAGTGCTTCGCCTCCAGCTTTTTATGGGCTTTTTGAGCCTTCACAGGTTTCTCCTGCTCTTTAGAAGGCTGCGTTGGCTTCTGAGCAAAAGAAGGGTTCGCAAGAATCAAACAAAGGACGGCAAAAAATATTGTTTTGTTCATTATTTTATTCCTCCCTTCATGGGCAATTTTTCCAGATTGCGACGCACGAACAGGGTGGCCTCCGCCCCTAGAGGAGTTTTCAGCATCCTCTCCCACCACCCCTTGGCCAACTGCCCCACAATCCTTTCCCCGACCCTTTTATCGGACCCGCTTTCTCTTAGCACGGATTCCTGGCTGGACCAGATCTCAGCCTGGGATTTGGCATCCCACAGAGAAAATCTTCCCGAAACTTCCCGCTTGTGGTAAACTCCCAAGGGGATCTCCTTAAATTCCTCGATGTGTCCAAACAGCAAAACCTGGGAGTCAAGCCACTGGGCGATATCCACAGGCTTAGCGGCACGCAGCTGCCCTCCCTGGCTAAACCCATGCGCCCGCAGAACGGAGTCCACCTCTTCCAAAGGCAACACCGCATACCCTCCCGATTTAAACGTTCCATGTGCCAACCGCCGGATGAAATCAGGACCCTCTATGCTGGTGGTCTCATCCGAAAAAGGAAGTACCGCCATTTTCCGCTCAAACCATTGGGAAGGTTTTTCGGGACCCTCCCGCAGAACCGTCACGGCCTGGGAAAGATCCTCATAAATTTTGGTCCAGGAAACGGTCTTAAACTCGTTGGCATTTTTTCCGGCTTCTTGAGCCTTCCCATAAAACTCACGGGCCACCGCATAATCCTTTTTCCTCTCGGCCGCGACGGCCAAATTGAATTGATCTCGCCAATCACCCTTCGCGGACTGAAGCCTTGTCTTCCATATGCCTTCAGCCGCCTCCCACTGTCCCTTCTGAACCGCTCGGTAGGCGGATTTGGAATCCTCGTTCTCCTTGTCATGCAAAATGGGGCGCCGACGCTCGATCACTCCCCAACCCAAACCCTGATTCAGCCGCTGAGCCACCTGCGAAAACAATCTGGGCTCAACTTTACTGTACCAATCCTCCTGCCAAGATTCGCCTTGTCCTTCCCTCCTGGGCTTTTCCTCTCCCACATTCACGTCGAATCTAAAATTAAAAATTTCTTTCCCTTCCGATGAAGAAAGCCTGGTCTGGACACCCAATCGAACGCCGCAGTCCCAGACCTTGGCGGTTCCCGACTGCTTTTTGCCTTGGCTGTCTGTAAAAGTAATGGCCTTGTCTCTTGGAACAAATCTCACCCGGGGATATTCTAATTCCACCGTTAAAATCCCTGTAGGATTCAGCTCCCCCAAGAAAGGGTCCGGGCCCTCGTTTTCACGAACCACACGGTAAGCTAAAACCTCAGCCCCCATGCCACGCCACATCTTACCAATCTCTGTTCCCAAATTTTGAACCCTCACCTCTAAAGGCTGCTGTTTTAACGCCTTCTGGATCATGCCCCCGACAAAATCTTCTCTGGGAACAGAAGGTGCCTTGATGAGGAGATACGTCGAACGGAGAATCCGATATCTCTCCAATGCCGTTGGATTGGCTGGCACAAGCCCAGGCAGGCGCACATAAAAAGGACCTCCGCAGCCGCAAAATATAAGGGCAAGCAGCAGAAAGAATTTAGATCTCATCTTGACTTCTTTTTGGTTGTCGTTTTAGAGGGCTTCAACATTTTAATGGAGCCTTTTAAGGCTTCCAGCTTCCGTTTTTTTTGAAGCTCCTCTTCCGCTCTTTTGCGTTGGCTTTCCTTTCGCTGCAGAGCTTCCTGATGTCCCAATTCTATCCGTTTTGCGTTTGCTTTCAAAGCTTCTTGGGCCGGGCTTATGTCCACACCCATGGGTTCATAAATCCCAATGAGAAATTTTAGGTAGCTCTCATCTTCAGCCTTCAGAACGGCGGGGATGTCCGTTCCGAAGCGCCCCCGCAGAAGCGCTCGAAATTCCCTGGCATCCAGACGTTGCGCGGGATTGGCCAACCAGAAGAGGAAAAAAAAGACGGCGGAGGCGGAGATTCCGGCGATCAGAGAACCTGCGCGGGAGAAAACTTGCAGCCCCGCGAAAGCCAAGGCCATATAGACCGCCACGGGCCAGAAAATGTGATGACTTGTCCTACTGAGGAGACCCAGGAGCAGCGCGAACAAAAAAATAACGCCCAGGCTCATGTTTTGTGTTATCAGTTGCGAATGGCGTTTCTTATCCTGCAGGATGTGTTGTTTAAGGCTTTGGAGCCAAGGCCAGGTGGCAAGGGCCGAGGATTTTTCAACGAGCTCCAGGGCATTCTGGTATTTTTGTTTGGCAAGAGATTCGTGAATTTCCTGCACCCATTGTGCGGCTAGAGCGGTGAAGGGGCTTTCAGGAGCCACGACCCTATGGTTGAATGGAGTGGCCCAACAACTGTATTTTTTCCCCAAATACTCATACACAACGGAATAGACAGGCAACCTATCCACAGTCAGGCGTTGTTTGATGATGCGGGCCTCTGAGTCGAATTCTTTCTTCCCTGCTTCGGCTTGTTTGAGGAGGGTTTGGACGACTGGCTCCAGATCCGCTTGAGGAAGGGACCCTTTAAGAGCGGTAATTTTATCGGCTTCGATCTCATAAACGACCTTTCCCAGGACATCCCGAGGAATTTCGGAGGGCAGGAGACCGGAGGGCGTCTCCGGATCCGGGCATGGCTGCTGGTTCAGGATGGGCTGGTACTCCACAAGATAGGAACGGGCCTTGAGGACCTGGCGCTGACCTTCGCATGGAGGGCAGGAGAGCCTTCCCTGACCGCGGCAATTTGTGCACTCGATGGATCTTTTATTCTGGCAAGTGGGACAATCTACAATCTTGCCGCCGCACTTGGGGCAGGGGGGACCTCCCGTGCCGGCGCAGTTCTGGCAGCCGGATTTAATGGGAAGTCCCGTCCCCGACATACTGGTGACTACTTGGCCGGTTCCTTTGCAGTCTCGGCAGGCGATCTTTCCAAGACCTTTACACTCGGGGCAGGACTTTTGTTTTGGTCCCATACAGTCGGGACACAGCATGGATCCCGAGCTGACGCAGACGTTGCATCGGATAGTTCCTTCGCCTTCGCAGCGCTCGCAGGACTCAGGTTCCTGAGAAACCGGGATCGTGATGCGCGTTTCATGCCGGATAAAATCGGTCTCCAGATTTCCGGGATAACTCCAGATATCCTGTGCCGAGGTGGGCGGGGGATTCTCCTGTCGGTAAGGAATGGTAGAGCTCTCGCGGGGAGTGCGGTTGTCGTAAAGCGTCATGAGACGGAGGATGAAGGTTGGTTTTTCGGAAACCGAAACCAAGGATATTTTCTGTCCGAAATCGGCGTAGGAGTGGTGCGGAAGGGAGGAGGCCCAGTGGGCTAAAATGTCGCGTACCGATTGAGCTAGTGTCTCATCCAGGGCCATTATTTTAAGGAAAAGTAATATTAGATAAAATCACGGTGTTGGTCAATCAATGACTCTTACGACTTCACCCAATTTTTGGCAAGCAGGGCCTGACCGAGGTTGTCACTTCGAAAACCGTGGTCGCCATCTGCGGCGTCACTACCCCTCTCGGGCCGACCAAATGCTAACTGTCCGCTCGTTTAACGCTGCTCGCTACTCGCGGACCCCTGCAGGGCGGCCCTGCGAGAGGTTCCTGCTCGCTCGAACGAGTAGGTCCTCGGCCACCCCCTTGCCCAGGAATAGGTCCCCAGGTTTTGGATAAAGCGACTTCGCTCGCAAGCGGTACGTGGGAATCGGGTGGCCAAGATTTGCTGGCTGTAGCAGGCTGTCCGGAAGCTTCCGGGCCCATCCGCCGGAGGCGGGGGTGGAAGCTGAGGCCCAGAGCCCGAATCTTCTTGGAAAGAAGATTCGAGGCGACCTGCGCTAGCAAACTTGGTCAGGACCCGATTCCCATGGGAAATGGGTGAAATCGTGATAACTCTGTCTTGATCCACAATGAGGGATATTGCATAATGAAACTCTTAAGGGGGTAAAAAATGAAAACGAAAATATTGAGCGCAGCTGTTTTGATGCTTCTCAGCAGCAATCTCTGGGCCGGAGGTCCTAAATCCTCGAAGAACGGCTATGTCCTCAAATGGAAATCTGCCCAAACCTGGCAGATCGAAGAAACGATGGCGATGCAGATGCCGGACATGACCACCGGAAAAACCATCACTCAATTCTCGAAAGGATTGATTCAGTATAAAGTGACGAAACTATTTCCAGATGGAACAGCCCTCATCTCCAAAAAGATAATGAAAGCCGAATCAGGTCCCGCTCTAGAGAGCCTCACACCCCAACCAGAGGGCCCCTTGAATAAAGAACAATTCATCTTGATGACCAAGAGTGGACTCACCTACATGCTCCAGACCAAAATGGAACCCTCCTCTCCCGAAGAGGCGATGATGATGGAAAACATTCCGGACGAGGTGGGCATGCTGAAAAAAGCAAAAACCACCAAAGAATGGTTCGCCACTCAAGAAAGATCTCCTCTGGATTTTTATAAGCTTCCCCTTAAATCTCTCAAGGCGGGAGGCACAACCACGCGCAAAGATGAAAATCGAGAATGGAAAATCACGCGCCTAAAAGATGAGGCGGTCAACGGCGCAACCTGCGAGGTTTATGAGGCGAAATTTGATCCCATCACCGAGACCACTTGGTTCAACCGCGCAGGAGGCTATGTCGCCAAACGAAAACTAGCCCAAGGGGGGGATAGCCC
>JACQJN010000048.1 GCA_016205085.1 Elusimicrobiota bacterium
CGCCTAAGGTCATGGTCAAGGTAAAGTCCAACGTCACCGGCATGATTAAAAAACTCTACATTCGGGAAGGGCAGTGGGTCAAAAAGGGCCAACCTTTGGCGGTCATCCAACCCGGTAGAACAGCCGCGGAACGTTTCCTGCCATCCGATGTCGCCTCGCCCATGGACGGCGTCATCCTGGAAAAATACGTGGAGGTAGGGGACACGGCGGTCTCGGGATTGGCCGAATATGGTGCTGGAACTGTTTTGATGACTGTCGGCGACCTCAAGGAAATGGTGGTGAAGCTTGAGATCAATGAAGTGGACATATTGCAACTGAAGGAAGGCCTGAAGGCGGACGTGGAGGTGGATGCCATTCCCAATGAGAAATTGCCGGGGATCATCTCTTTTGTGGCTCCGACTGCCAATAAAAACAAGGATGAGGTTCGCGTTTTTCGAGTGGAAGTGGAAATCCAAAAGCCTGATCCCCGACTCAAGCCTGGGATGACGGCCCGCATCGATGTCCTAACTTCCGAAAAAAAGGACGTTTTGAAAGCCCCCCTGGCAGGTCTTTTTGAAGAACAAGGGGTAGCCCGCATCTACCGCCTGAATGGAAGGAAAAAGACGGAAGGCGTGATCATCAAAACGGGCCTGCGCAACGAGATAGAAGTGGAAATTTTGGAAGGCCTCAAAGAGGGAGATAAAATCCTTCTTGAGAAACCGGAAAAGAATTGATCCTCTGCAAAAATCTCACCAAAATCTATCGGGACGGAGGCTCCGGCTCTGAATACGTGGCCCTCGACGACGTCTCCTTTTCCATCGAGAAGGGGGGTTTTGTCGCCGTGGTGGGGCCTTCCGGATGCGGAAAATCCACTCTCCTGCACATTTTAGGCTGTCTGGACCGCCCCACACAAGGCTCCTACCAGCTTTCAGGGCAGGAGGTGAGCCATTTAAGTGAAAAAGATCTGGCCCAAGTCCGTGGACGGAAAATTGGGTTCGTATTTCAGGCCTTTCATCTGCTCCCCAGATCCTCCGCCCTGCACAATGTGGCCCTGCCCATGATCTACAGCAACGTTCTGAAATCTCAGAGAATTCAAAAAGCTCAAATATTATTGCAGGAGGTGGGCCTGGAAGGCAAAATGAAAAATACGCCCCTCCAACTCTCAGGGGGAGAAAGGCAGCGCGTAGCCATCGCCCGGGCGCTCGCCAACGATCCCGAGGTTCTTCTGGCGGATGAACCCACGGGGAATTTGGATTCCAAAACAGGCCAGGAGATCCTATCCCTATTTCAGAAGCTGAGCCAAACCGGCAAAACCATCCTTTTGGTCACCCATGATCGTGAAATCGCCAAGGCCGCCGGAGGGCTGATCCAGATGAAAGACGGGAAAATTGTGTGAACCTTGCGGAAGGAATCGTCATGGGATGGGGTGAAATCAAAGCGCACAAGATGCGCTCTTTTTTAAGTTTTTTCGGGATCACCATCGGCATCGCTTCAGTGCTCATGACCATCGCCATTCTGCAGGGTTTCAGCAAGAACATGAAGGAAGGCATGGCCCTCTCCGGCCCCGGCAGGTTGGAAGTGACCAAAAAATGGACGGAGACCAAAAGCCGGAAAGGCGTTTCACAGGGACTCACCTCTCAGGATGCCCTCAGCCTCGAAAAAGTCATGCCGGAACTGCAAGTCGTGATCCCCAAGGCCCGATCCTTCAGGAAGAACATCATCTTCAAGGACATCCGCGCGGAATCCAATATCGTCGGAGTGGTGCCTGAAGCACAAACCAGGGATTGGGTGTATGATCTGCGGGGACGCTTTTTTACCGCAGGGGACATGCAATTTTTCAAGAGGGTCTGCGTGCTCATCAAGAAGGGAGAACCCGGCCAAAAGAACATCTGGCGCAAATTCTGGAAGCGAAAAGATCCTTTTGAACAGCTCTACGCCAAATACGATCCCCTGGGGCAATCCATCCGTATCCAGGACAATCTTTTCACCATCATCGGCATCGCCCAGGAGCCCCCCGAAGACGAGGACCCCCGATTCTTTCACCGATCTTATGGAAACGAGATGGTTTGGGTTCCCTTGACCACTTTCCAAAAATACATACAAAACTCAAACAAGATAGATGAAATCATCGTGGACACCGGCGACCCGGAAACCACCGCCTACTACGAAGACCGCTTGAAAAGATTTTTCTTGCTCCGCCACCGGGGAGAGGAGGATTTTGACATCCAAAACTACAGCCAGTTGATGAGCGGCTGGATGAAGCAGGTCCGCAACTTCCGGATGGTATTTTTACTCATTGCCATCATCTCCCTGATCGCGGGAGGCATTGGAATCATGAACGTTTCCTTGGCCACCGTCTATTCCCGCATCAAAGAAATAGGCATCCGCAAGGCGGTGGGAGCCACCCGACTGGACATCCTTGTCCAGTTTGTCCTAGAATCTACGGTGCTGTCTGTGGCGGGCGGTTTGGTAGGAGTTGCCTTAGGAATCGGTGGGGCTTTTCTTCTGCCCAGTTTCTCGGACCGATTTGAAATCGTCATCAGTCCCCTAAGCGTCCTTCTGTGCATCAGCATTTCCATCGGAGTGGGGATGATTTTTTCCATCTACCCCGCCTATCAGGCCGCGAAGCTAGATCCTGTGGAGGCATTGCGATATGAATAGGATCAAAACCCCTACTGCCATGCATACCTGGTCCAACAAACCTGGCGCCGTCTATCCTATCCACGCCCATTCTTATCTTAAAACTCTCTTCTGCGTCACAGGCTCGATTCAGTTTAAAATCCATAAAGGAACCGCCAGCAGGAACGTTATGATGAAAGCCGGAGATAAAATCGAGCTCCCACCCAAAACCTCCCACAGCGCCATCGTAGGCCCCCGCGGAGTCACCTGCATCGAAACCCACCAATACTGAATAAGTAGATAGTAGAAAGTAGCTAGTAGTAAGGGAATCAGAAAGAGTAACCCAATCCGACGAAGTAATGGGCGGAGTGGTAGTTGTAGCGGTAGGTGCTCTCATACTTCATATTGGAAGTAGCGGAGCGCAAGGCCCCTTGCGCTTTCGCGGACAGACCCGCATAGAGCGGATAGGAAAAGTAAAGCGAGATCGTATGGGTCTTCATGTCCACCCTTTTATTTTCATAATTTCCGTCTTTATCCTGCACGGGCCGAGCCTGGTAATGCCGATCCGAAAACTCATAGCCCAAGCTCATGGCCAGTTTGCCGGCAAACCGAAAGGCTAAAAACGGCCCAGCCATGATCTCTCCATAATCATAGTAGTCCGGATTAAACTGAGTCCGAGTGGCGTCATAATTGCTTTGATCGGACTCCTGGAGCGTATAGGAGGCGTTAAGACCCGCCGCCGTTTCCATCCCAAACCAGAAATCTTCCATCTCCAGGTCCGGCAGTTTTTGCTGATAGCCCAGGAGAACCGCCGCATAGACATCCTCCCTCTTTTTACTCTCAAACTCGCCGGTCAAAGTCACTATGTTCTGGTCCGGAAAGTGCCGGAAAGAAGCCAACAAACTCCCCGTGGCCAAAGCCTCGGGAAAGGGAATAAATTCCACCGTCAGCGCATAATCCAAAGCGTTGAAATCCAAGACGTTGCTTCCCGAATTGATCTCAAGGCCCAGATCCTGCGAGGTGGATAAAGATTCGTAATGGTAAAAGCGGATGCCATAGGCCGTCAAGCTCTGCCGGATGGATTTAAAATATCTTCCCTCCCTTTCCGCTTCCACTCCAAAAGCCAGCTTGTTGTAATCAAAAAGCCCTTTCCCCAGTTTTTCATCCACACTTTCGGTGATCAGTTCATTTTTATAGGAAACGCTGGGTTTTAAA
>JACQJN010000278.1 GCA_016205085.1 Elusimicrobiota bacterium
CGGCATAGAAATCCTTGCGGGTCATACCGAATTATACCAATAAACCCCAAGACCCAGGACGGAAAGAACGGAGAGCCAGAGCCCCCAGATCCAAATGCAAGGATCGTAGCGAAAAAACAATTGAAATTCTCCAGGGGGCACTTGCACTCCGCCAAAAAAATCACCTATCCCGACCCAGGGAATTCGTTTGTCCTTCAAAAATACGTTCCACCCTCGAAAATAGGGCTGCGCAATGAAGATTTTCTCATGCTCGAAGGCCCTCCCCTTCACCGTAAAGGAATCCGATCTCAAACGGATATATTCCAAAGGCTTCCCTAAAGTGGGTAGCGGGTATTCTTCCGTGGGCTCCCGCAGGATTTTATAAGCCCGAGAAGGAGACCGCAGAGACAGGTAGGAGTGCCAGACGTTGCGTCCCAAATAGGAGAGCAAACCGGCGGGCAGATGATCCTTCGTCAGGACCCAACGGACATCGAAGTACGGCAGAGCGGTTCCCGCCTCAGCCAAACCGCTGCGGCTATAGAGAAAATGTATCCATCGGGCGTTCGCTTTAGGCACAAGCGGCTCTCCGAAATTGCCCACCGCCTCCAAATGATAAGGCAAATTGGATACGCCATAGAGCCGGTGCTTTATATTCCGATAGGCCTCCTCCCGGCTCTTCCCCTCTCCCCTGGTCCATTCCAAGGCAATCCCAGACAACAGGTATCGATGTCCTC
The DNA here is from genome assembly GCA_016205085.1 of Elusimicrobiota bacterium. Lineage (GTDB taxonomy): Bacteria > Elusimicrobiota > Elusimicrobia > JACQJN01 > JACQJN01 > JACQJN01. Next base: position 714 of record JACQJN010000278.1, read on the forward strand.
CCAACTCCTTCTGAAGAGTATGCACAAGAGGCCCCCGGTCATAATAATAATCCTGCCGCACGGTGGGATGCGCCCGAACCCCATACCAAAGCAATTCCAAAACCAAAAAAATCCAAAAGAGGCCGGCTTTCTTCTGGCGATGGAAACCTATGGCCATCCACAAAACCAAACACGGCAAAAGGGCATCGGAAAAGTGGCTGGGATAGCGAATCCATCGGAACACGGGGAGCGTCTTCCAAAGCCAGAGAGAAATAGGGTTCTCGCTGCCGCACATAAGCAGAGCCACGCACAAGGCGTAAAAAACCAACGGGAGACGAATCTTTTTAGAACTGCGGCCGAAACCCAACGCCACACCCAAAATCCCAACCCACCCCAGGTAGCTGGTCTTCCACCAAAGCACAGCCGTCTTAAACTCCATGGGTTCCAGAAGCCATGGAGCCGCCCATCCCAAAAAGTCCCTCCATGCAAAGGAGTGGGTTGTCGCCACCTGCAGAGAAACGCCCGAAGACCTCTCTGAGTTCAATATAAGCTCCATCCCTGGCAGAATCAGGCATGCCGAGATCAAAAAACCCAAACCGATCCCCAGGGATGATTTTTTCAAAAATGCTCCCCTGTCCTTGAAGCATATCCCGCCCACAACGACATAGGCCGCAAGAAAACACCCCAGGGAAAGTGGGTGCCCGCTCAAAAGCCCTAAAGAAACGGACAACCCCAGCAAAATCGGACGCCTAGAAAAGAGAAAAAAAGCGGGAATCCAGGCCAGCACCCCCAGTTGATTCAAAAAGGAAAGCCGGGACAAAGACAACCCACCCAACGCCCATACGGAAGCTCCTATAAGGCTGGCATGAGAGGAAAATTTCCATGAACGAAGCCACAACAAACAGAAAAATGCTCCCAGAACATATTGCAGGAAAATATACCACTCCATCGCATAAGAATAGGGAAAAAACTCAAACAGCAGGCTCCCAGGATAGAAAATTCCTGTCTGAAAGTTAGCCAAAAGGGGCATCCCCATATAGGCATAGGGATTCCAAAGGGGAATCTCTCCTTTAGTTAGGAATTCGGCGCAAAGGGATCTCCAGGGATGCTGTAGGAATGTGAGGTCCCCCCAGAAATAGGTGGTGTGGCCCAATAAAACCGAACCTAACTGAACCAACAAAAACAAAACCAAAAACAGGAAAAACCTGCCGTCGCGCGGCCTCATGGGAGATCCTTCCGGATAGAGAGGAACTGTTTTTCATCAAAAAGAAGAAGTATCCGGTCATATCTGGATTGGATCACCCAAGATTTTTTTTCATCCCGAATACGTCTGGCGCTTTCCCAGGCAGCCCTAGCCCTCTCCAGCCATTCAACGCGGTTCTCCTGGCGCGCCAAATGCAAAAGTCCCGCAGACAGAAGGAGCTGAGCCGATATAAAATTGGGTTCCAGTCCCACCGCTTTATAAGCTGACCGCACCGCCTCCCTCCAGTCTCCCACCCCTTGCGCCACCTCGGCCCTCTGCGCCCACAACAGAGCATTGGTCGGATTCAACTCCACGGCACGGTTGAAGGTGCCCCATGCCAGCGCCGGATTGGAGGGTTTACCCAAAAGATACCTTTGAGCAGCGCGCTCGTAGAAATCAAATTTTGCCGGAGCCACCCATACCTCGGAAGGGGCTATACGATGGAACAGATTGATGGACACACAAAGGCAAAATCCCACCAGGGAAAACTTCTTAAGCCACGGCGAGGATAAGAAAGGTTTCTGAGCGCTCGCGGACTTAGAAACGGCACAGGCCAAAGCAGAAAAAAGAAGAAATTGAATCCCCGGAAGATAGAGAATCCCGTCAAACCAGGAGTGCAAAAACACGGTGGCCGCCGCTGTTCCTGCCGCGATTTGAACAGGATCCCTGTCTAAGCGAGGACTTTTTAGAACTAAAAATAGGTTCTGTCCAAAAGCCCACACGAAAAGAAGGGCTGCGAACCAACCTGACTCCGCCGCCAGATGGATCAGTTCTGAATGGGCATGATTGGTGGACCGGGAATAGAAGCTAAGCCCATTGAAGGCCGGAAAGTTATGAAGAAAATATCCCCTCTCGAAACACCCTGGCCCCACCCCCACCCAAGGAAAATCCTTGGCCATGTCCAGCCCCACTCTCAAAATGGGAATCCGGAAAGAGAAGGACTCGGACTGAACCTTAGAGAAAAGATCTAAAACGGGCTGGGGAAGGACCCATAACCCAACGCTGATGAGCACAAGAAAGAAAGACAACCCCCGTACTCCTTTACAATAGCCTGTCAAAACAAGACTGACGAGAAAGCTGGAAAGAAGGGCGCCTCGACTCATGAATTTCCAAAGGATACCCAGAGCCAGCAACGCTAATACAGAAAAAACTATCACGCGCCATCCACGAATTTCAGATCCTTTTGTCAGAATAAAAACCAAGGAGCTTGTGAAAACGGCCGCCATCACACAGCTTGTATAATTGGGATTGGAAGGAAGCCACCACGGCATCCCTTTTAAATTAAAAGCGACTTGGGTGAAAGCCCACAATCCCAAAAATATCCCCATCCCCCACAAACTGGCCAGCCAAGCCTTGCGGTGATCCTCCTCCCAGACGCCTACCGCAAGAGTAAAGAAGAGCAGCACCGTCCAGCGCTGCAAAAGAGACCCGGCGCTGGTCCAGGGTTCCGGAGAGAATACCCCGGTAAAAAAAAGCCACGCCCCCCAGATCCACCACATTTCACAGCCTTTTCGGTAAAAAACAAAAGGCCTGCAAGTCCCCGCCAGCCAAATCAAACTGGAAACGACAGCCCAGGCCTCCCATGGCTTGGCCCCTTTCCACAAAAGGCTCAATATCCAGATGAAAAGAAGCCCGTATTTATCAAGATTCATTTTTTTAGGGAGCGTAGAAGCAATTGGGGATAATACTTCTGCCCTCTCAGAACGGCATCCTGGGCCAGATCCCCTCTGCCCATCTCATGGTAGAGGCCCGCCAAC
>JACQJN010000049.1 GCA_016205085.1 Elusimicrobiota bacterium
CGATATAGGATCAAAGAAGAAAATGGCAAAACTAAAAAGTAACCTTCTCTTTTTCATGTTCTGCGTTTTTGCTTTTGCAGGGGCTTCGCAAGCTCAAGAAGAAAGAAAAACGACTCTCACCTCCGGGATGGAGTTTGAGCCTTACATAGATCTGATCGATATCCCCACCGCCGGCTCTGTGGATTATGGCGGGTTCGCCTCCAGGACCCGGTTTTTCTCCGGGGGGGGCGTGCTGACTTACTTAAGCTTCGGAGTCTTTCAACGCCTGAACTTGGGGGCTTCCCTGAATGCGGATCGCCTCATAGGAAGTTCTTCCCCCATCAATTTTTCCCGGCCCGAGATCCAGGTAAAGCTCAGATTCTATGACGGAGACCGCTACCTGCCCGCCCTGGCCATAGGCTACGACGGCCAGGGATACTTTTACGACCGCAATTCCAAGCGGTACATGGAGAGGAGCCGCGGCCTGTATGTGGTGGGATCCCTGGAGCTGGGCCTCCCGGGGCTCCTGGTGCATCCTGGGCTCAACATATCCGATTTCGACACGGACGATATATTCGGTTTCGTAGGGGCCAGCTGGACCATACAGGACAAGGTTTCTTTGCTGGCGGAATACGACAACATCCGCAACACGGGGGACAGCCGGCTCAACGCCGGCCTGCGCATTCATGTCACGCCCTTTTTTAATCTGGACTTCGCGGTGCGCGAAATCGGCAAGGGAAAAACATTTTCCAATGGAACTCCTCAAAAAGCGGAGCGGATTGTGCAGCTTAAATACAACGGAAATTTCTGAAAAAGGAGGAAGTCATGAGAACAGAAACAATCGAAAAACCAAAATCATCCCCCAAGGACCATTTCCTGAACCTGTCTCCCGGAAAACTGATGGGCTTGAGACAAATTACCGACCCGAATCATCGTTTTAAGGTATTTGCCCTGGATCAGTCCAACTCCTTCAAGAAGGCCCTCCGCAAACTGCATGAAAAGACGGGAAACAAGGCCGAGCCGAGCTATGAGGAGATCCGTGACACAAAACTGGAAATGGTGGAAAAACTGGGTCCCTTTGCCTCGGCGGTTCTGCTGGACGTGAACTACGGAGCCCGTCAAGCCCTCAACTCCTTTTCATTGCCTAAAGGGGTCGGATTGATCGTGCGGGTGGAAGCCTCCAAAGACGCGGGGCTCCCGGGAGAAGTGGAGCCGGGCTGGGGAGCGGAAAAGATCAAACGAATGGGAGCCAGCGCCGTCAAGCTTCTGGTTTATCTGGACACCGAGAACAAGGAAAATACGAAAACCCAGCTTAGATTCGTGGAATCCATCTGCAAAGACTGCCAGAAACAGGATATTCTGCTTATGATCGAGGAACTCTCCTATCCCAGGGCCGGAGAGGAAAAGACCTCTCCCTCCTACACGGCCCGGCGAACCCAAAACATTTTGGAGGCCACAAAGCTGATCGGCCCCTACGCCGATATTCTGAAATTGGAATTTCCGGCCGACATAAAAAACGACTCTGCACAACGGATGAAAGACACCCTGGGAAAGCTCGATGAGGCGGCTCTCCGTCCCTGGGTCTTGCTTTCGGCGGGCGAAAAGTTTGAGCTGTTTATTGTGCAGGTGGAATTGGCGATGCAGGCCGGCAGTTCGGGGTACATGGCGGGACGCGCCATTTTCAACGAGTATTTTGAACAAACCGCTCCCGGAGAACGCGCGCAGTTCCTCAAAACTACCGGAACGGACCGCATCCAAAGCCTCAATGGAATCGTGGACCGATGCGCCACTCCCTGGACAAACCGCTACTCTATCCGCAAGCAGGAACTTGCGACGGCTTTTTCTCCCCAGTGGTACTTGAACGGAGAAAGCAAGAGCCAAAAGGCAAAAGAAGTGAAGGGAGACTATTGAAAGCAAAAAAGATTGGAATCTTGACGGGAGGCGGGGACTGTCCGGGCTTAAATCCTGCCATCCGGGCCTGTGTTCTGATGGCGTCCCGGCTCGGATACGACTGTATCGGCATTCTGGACGGCTGGAAAGGCCTCATCGAAAATAAAACCATGCCCCTTTCGATCTCTCAGGTGGAAAACCTCATCTCACAAGGGGGGACGATCGTGGGAACCTCCAGAACCAATCCTTACAAGAAGGAGGGAGGAGTTCCCGCCTGCCTGGAAAACTTCAAGAAACTGGACTTGGAGGCATTGGTGGCCATGGGAGGAGAGGACACCCTTGGAGTAGCCAACAAACTCTTCAAAGAAAGCCATCTGGCGGTCATCGGCGTTCCCAAAACGATGGACAACGATCTTTCCGCGACAGACTACACATTCGGCTTCGATACTTCCGTCACTATTGCCATGCAAGCGGCTCAAAACCTCAAGGACACCGGAAAAAGCCACCATCGAATTATGATTCTGGAGGTGATGGGAAGACACGCCGGATGGGTGGCCCTCTTCACTGGAATTGCCAGCGGGGCGGACTATATCTGTCTTCCCGAAAGAAGGGTAAACGTAGCCCAAATGACGGAGAGGCTTCAGTCCGCACACCAACGCAAGGGATACGCCCTGGTCGTGGCGAGTGAAGCCATCGACCTGCCCGACGCGGATGCTGAAAAAGCCGGAACCAAAGATGAGTTCGGCCACATCATACTCAAGGAGCGCGGCGTGGCCGAAAGGCTCTCCGAACTGATCGAAAATAAAACCAATATAGAGACACGATCCGCCGTCATCGGCCACATCCAGCGGGGAGGCCCTCCCACACTGTTTGACCGCATCCTTTCCACGCGCGCAGGAGCCAAGGCCGCCGAGATGGCCGGAGAAAAGAGGTATGGGATGATGGTGGCCCTAAGAGGAACGGACGTGGTGCCGGTTCCCCTGGAAGAAGCGACCGCCAAATTAAAAACCGTTCCCGAAAGTTGGCTCAAATTAGTAGACATATTATGCCAATGCTGATCCCCCATGACTGAATTTACCCGCCGCACCATCCTGATCAAAAAGAGATTCCAGTACAAATACATGGCCGTCGTTTTTTTCAGCGTTCTGATCGCTTTTTTGATCATCGGGCTGGACGTCTCTTACACCCTATCTAAAATCCTCAGCTACAATCCCGGTATTCAGCCGCTCCTGGACCGGATGAGCTCCGTGTTTCCTCTGTTGGCCATGAAATTTTTCATCTACCTGGTCATTATCTTGATTGTGTCCGGGATCATCTCGCACCGCATCGCAGGCCCCATATTCCGATTTGAAAAAAGCGCCAGAATCATCGGCACTGGAGATTTAACCCATCGGGTAACCCTCCGATCAGGAGACGAATGGCTGGAACTGCAGGAAGAGTTCAACCAGATGGTCATCCAATTGCAATCTAAAATTCAAAAGGAAAAGACTTTAATCCGCCATCTTTGCGCTCACCTGGATGAAATTGCCAAAAGGCTGTCCCAAGAGAAACACCAGGAGATCTCGGCTCTCAAAAGAGAGTTGGAACACATCACCAGCGGATTCAAGGCATAATTTAATCGTACAGTTCAGTGTCTAACTTTATTTGTTCCGCTATGCTTCTGGCCCTAGGGGCCGTTTCCCTTAGGGCCCAACCCCCGCTTTCAGAAAGAGACCTCTCGCTAAAGGATGCCGTCCGCCTGACCCTGCTCAACAACACCAAACTCCTTTCCGCCGAACAGAGCATCATCATCTCCCAACAAAGAGTGTACGAGGCACGCTTTCTCTTCCTGCCCCAGTTGGGATTTCAAATCAGCGGCACCAAATACAACTCCAAATACCCCTTCGCCCTCTCCAATGAATTCGGGGGGCTGCTGCTTTTCCCCGATCCCGTAGAAAATCTTTACTCCGGCATGGCCTCGGTTCACCTTCCCCTTTACACCGGCCGCCGCACCTTGAATACGTTATATCTGACTCAGGCCGCCCTCAAACAAGCCCGCGCTCAATACGAAGCCATCAAGGCTGACGCCATCTACAACACCAAAAGGGTCTTCCATCAAATTCTGTTCGCTCAAGAAAGGGCCCGCATCAGTGAAAAACGTCTTCAAGAAGCAAAACAACTGTTTAAAAACTTAAAACTCTCCCCCTGGGAACGGCTGGAGGGCGAGTCCGTTCTCAATAAACTGGAATCGGAGGTGTCTCTCTCCAGGCATGATCTGAACCTGACCCGATTGGAGTTTTTGAAATCCCTGAATCTGGAGCTGGATACGGCCATCCAAATTATAGGCCAGTTGCAAGCGGATTCCTCTCCCATCCATCTGGATCAAGCCATCGTATGGGCCATGGAGTTAAGACCGGAGCTGCAGTCGGAAGTCTTTAAGGCGGAGATGGATGCCATTGCGGTGAATCTGGCGCTCTCACGCCGGTTTCCTACGGTGCTGCTGGGAGCCGACTATGGCGTAGTAGGTCCGCGTTTTCCCTTAAAACAGAACAACTGGAGCGCCACCATAGCCATTCAATTTCCTCTGACATACGATTTTTGGACTCAGTACCGCCAAAAAAGCGCCGAGCAAAGACAGGGAAGCCTGCAGCGAGTGGAACTGCAAGATCAGGTCCGATTGGAGGTGCGGCGGGCCTATGAGAAATTCGCCTTCTGGCAGTCGGAATGGCCCAAACGGCAAAAGGAGTGGGGAAAGGCGC
>JACQJN010000276.1 GCA_016205085.1 Elusimicrobiota bacterium
AGTAAAATTCAGAAGAAAATACAGTTCCATGCTTAAAAAGGCCGTTTCTGTGGGGATGGTGGCAGCCCTGTTGGTATCCCAACAGGGCTTTTTATTTTATGAAGGCTTGGCTCAAACGATCGTTCCTCCCAAAGAGGTGCTTCCCGTTCAGGTCTCTCTGCCGGTTATTCCAAGGATGGAAACCCCTATCTCGCTTTTCCCAGTTGTAAAGATTCCGACTAGCCCGAATTCCCCAGTTGGGAAATTCGGGCTAGTTTTCCAGCTTTCACAATTGAGTCAAACCGTCCAGAGAGTTCCCCCAGCTCAAGTCTCGCCTGTGGTATTTTCTGATTTTTTTGACCGGGGTGACGGCTCGCTTCCTTCCTTGCCGTCGCTTTCTGTGGATTTTCCGAGCGGGACTTTTTCAAAAAGGGAGCCGGGGAAATATAATTTGTTGAAGGAGCTTCGCCAATTTCTGGGGGATGGGACTAAATCGCGGCGGGGAATGATCCGTCCCTTTGTCTTTCATGGGCCCTCCGAAAACTGGGTCAAGGCCCGCTCCGCGGGCTTGGAGGGATTTTTTTACAGCAAATTGGAATATGAGCGTGAGTGGGGACAGGAGGCTTCTGTCCACCAGTTGGAGGATTACTTTAGGTATCTGGAGGCGTTGCTTTCTCCCCTACCTTGGACCGGGGAATTCAAGAGGGATCTGGATAAAATTCACGAATCCGATGTGGATTCAGTTCAAAAAAATAAGCGCTTGAATGAGTTTCTTATCCAGACTGTTCGCCGCTTGCAAGCTCGTGTTGAAAAGATGAATCAGGCGGGGTGGGGACGTAACACCAACACCTATATGATTTTGTCTCGCGCTTATAACCGGCTTAAATCCGGCAGAAACTTTTTCGATTCTTTGGATAAACAGGAATTAAACCGCATCCGCGAGGAAGTTTCGGCCGATGAGATATGGCTTATGGATATATTCCAGATCGGGAAGGTCCGCCGCTGGGGGACGGGAGGCGGATCTCCCTATTCCATTGTCGGCTACCAGATCAAAGAGGAGCTGGGGGGAGAGAAGGCATTCAAACGTTTTGTGAATAGGGCCCACCGTTTAGGCTTGAAGGTCAAGGTGGATTTTATCCCCAACCACACTTCTTTAGATAATCAGATGCTGAAGGAATACCCGGAGGCTTTTCTGCATATCGTCCCCCCCCAACATCTGACGGACGAAGAAATTATGGCCGCGGTTCCCAAGGAACCCCATGGGAATCATGCCCCTATTTATTTTTTATTGGAGACGGACCGGTATCCCGATAACGGGTCCAGAGTTCACAAGAGGATATTGGTCCACCATCCACGCACCGATTTTGGGGATGTGATGTGGGTGGATTTGGCTCAGATCGACTACAGCCGGCCCCAGGCGCGCCAGTGGCAGATAGCCCAAGTCCAAAGGCTGGTCCAGGAGTTCGGCGTGGATTCCGTTCGAAGGGATATGGCGTATGAAATCTTAAATGCCAGGTACTATGACCGCTGGCTTAAGATACTGTCCGATGAGATGAACTCCAGCCGCGGTTGGATGCGAGAGGAGATGGCCCGATTCATTTCGGAGTTTCAGCAGAGATGGAAAGTTCTAGAGGGTGAGGAATTCATGGAGAATTTGACCGACGCCATGAAACAAGCCAAGCCCGAGGCGGTGGCCATCGATGAGGCCTACTCCTATTCTACCGATTTAAGCCGCGCAGGGTCGGATGGCATCTACAATAAGAACGATCATGATGGTTCCATGGGCCAGGTGGGGCTTTACGACGCCATGCTCAGCCGGGACAGCCGGCGCATCCGGGCGGCTCTGCGGAATGTGGCTTTTAGGGTATGGCAGCGTGGAGGTGCGGCGCTGGTCAACTTTGTCGGGACGCATGATGGGGGGGAGGGAAATCCCATCGACAAATTCGGCCTTCTATTTAAGGCGGCGGCGGTGACCGCTTTATTGTTCAGGCCCACGCTTGTGTACAACGGCTTGGAGCAGGGAGTGGGTCAAAGGGAGGGGCTCTTGGGAGATCTCTCCAAATCGCAGGATACCGCCAAGTCTATTCCATTCGATATCCCAGTCAAAATCAATTGGGAGAATGTGCATCCGGAGAATCAAAATTTCCTAAGGATGCTTTTTAAGAAGGCCGGTCAGCACCGGGATCTTTTTAGAGAAGGGACTGTGGAAGTTTTGGAGCCCATGGGGGACACCCCCTTGGTGGCCTGGACAGTGAGCCGAAAAGATGCCCGGATGGGTGGGCAAAAGTCCTTATGGGTGGCTGCCAACTTTTCGGAACAAAAGGCCTGGGGCAGATTCCGTATGGATCGTCCCGTCCTAGAGGCTTTCGGAGGATTTCGGCCCCGAACAGACAGAAATTACATTTTAAAAGACCGGGCGGATTTGTCGGCCGAGGGAGAGCCCAAGACTTATGTGCGCACCGGGGCTGAGCTCTTGAAGGAGGGTATCACATTCGGCTTGGGGCCGGGCGGGGTTCATCTGTTCGAGGTGGAGGAGGTTCAGGAAAATAGAAATGTCCATTGGGACCTCTGGACCCGGAGGCTGACCCACGCCGCCATGATTCCGTTCGCCGTCCTGCAGATCCCTCAAATAATGAAGAATTTGGCTCATCTGTCCGCAGGACACGCCGAGGCCATTTCCATTTTGCCTTGGATGGGATATTCCACCGGCCTTTTGGGCAACATGCTTCTTCTGTCCTACTTTGTGTCCCAAAAGGAGAGAGGGGCGGCCACTGTGCAGACGGTCGGAGTCATCACCACCCTCATCGTGTTGAGTCAAATCTTTCTGGCTGGTTTTATGCCAGGCGCCGCTTTTGGGACTATTTTGCCTGTGATTCTGCTGGGCTTGGTCCTGAACTATTTAAACTTCAAGGACAGGATGCATGGGCTTGTCTGGGATATTTGGAAGAAGGCAAGCGCCACAATCGCTTTGGCGGCGCTGCCCCAGGTGCTGTGGGCCACGTTTGCCTCTTTTAGCTCCTATTGGCCTGCGGTCTTGGGAATGGGGACCGGGCTTTTGCTTCTGGAGCTGGACCGCAGGGGACGTATTTCGGATAGGGTGCAGAATTTTTGGATCAAGCTTTCGGCCTGGACGGTCACTCTGCTTTTTATGTTCGGCCCGGTGGCTCAGTTGGTCAATAAT
>JACQJN010000277.1 GCA_016205085.1 Elusimicrobiota bacterium
ATCCGGATCTTTTGATTCACTGCGCTTTCCCCATTCTCAGTCTGGCTTTCAGATTGTTTTTGAGCGTTTCGGCAACGCGGGACATAAAGCCATCCGCTTCTTTATCCATCAAGGTTTTTTCAGGGGAGATGAAAATGAACCGCACGGTCAGACTTTTCATATTCCTGGGAATTCCCTTCCCCCGGAAAATATCCAGAAGCTCTACCGAGTCCAGTTCCTGCGGTGAATGATCGCGGATTTGCTCCAGCACCTTAGACCAGGAGATTTCTTCCGGGAGAATGAAGGAAAGATCCCGTTTGATGGATGGAAAATGGGAAAAGGGTTTTAGGGTCTTGCGCTGGGATGGATTTTGGCTGAGAGCCTCCAGATTTATTTGAAATCCCCATATTTCCCGCGAGAATTTCCAGTTTTTTGAGGTCAGAGGATGCAAAAGCCCGATTCTTCCCACCGGGTTTTGCAGATGTCGGGCCTCCAGGGTGATCTTGGGGTGGAATAGACAGGTTCCTTCGGAGGAGACAGAAGGATGGTTCCATTGGATTTGAGGGTAGCAGGACAATAGGCGTTGCACCACTCCTTTGAGGTACGAGAAATTCACGGGAGTGCGGTTTTCTTGGAATCCGCACAAGACCCCTGATAAATGGGTTTCTTCATGGATTTCCGATTTTACGGTTTTATATTCCTTTCCTATTTCAAACAACGAAATATCTTCTACTCCCCTATTGAGGTTGTGTTTTATATTCCTGAGAAGCCCGATGAACAGAGTGGGGCGGAGATATTCCCAGTCGGAAGAAAGGGGATTCTCCAATTTCGGAAGCTTTTCTATTTCCCCGGCGGAATAGCCTGAGCACAGGAGTTCTTCGGCAGAAAGAAAGTCGTAGTTGTAGGCCTCCCAAAGGCCTAGTTTTACGCAGGTTTCTCGCATATGATGGATCAGGTTCCATAGGGGCAGAGTTCGTATCCGTTGTAGTTTCAATGGAGGGGAATCTGTTCCAATCTGATCGTATCCCAAAAGTCTTCCCATTTCTTCGGCTACATCTTGGACGGTGGCAATATCTTGACGGTAGCTGGGAGGGGTAAGGGACCAGTTTCCGGGAGAATCCTTTTTCAGGGATGGATCAAAAGACTTTAAAATCTGTTCTGCTCGGTCAGGGTCGATGGAAGACCCTAGGATTTTATTGAGTTTTTCCAAGGAAACGAAGATGGGAGGGGTCCGCTCAATCCCTGAAGCGGGAACCGTTTCTCGTGAGGGGCTGGCGGACGGAGTTCCGCAGCATTTAAATATCAACTCCGCCGCCCGGTCGCTGGCTTTCTTCACTCCATGAATATCTACGCCTCTTTCGAAACGATAGGAAGATTCTGTCTTTAGTTTAAGATGTTTAGCGGTTTTGCGGATCAGAGGAGGGGAAAAGGTGGCGGCTTCCAAAAAGATGGTTCGAGTATCAGCGGTCACGGAAGTTTCTTCTCCCCCGATGATACCTGCCACGGCGACGGGTTTTGAGGCATCAGCGATGACCAGGAGTTCCGAAGTCAGGGGGTAGGTCCTTCCATCTAGGGCTTTGATATTTTCTCCCGATTTGGCCCAGCGGACCCTAATGGCGCTGCCCTCCAGTTTTTTTTGGTCAAAGGCATGCAGGGGATGCCCCAACTCTAAAAGGACATAGTTCGTGATGTCCACCACGTTGTTGATCGGCCGTAAGCCTACGGAAAGAAGCCTTTGGGTCAGCCAGTGGGGAGAAGGGCCTACCTGAACTTGATGAAAGCTCCTGCCTAGATAGTAAGGACAGGCTTGCGGCGCTTCTATTTCAATGGGGAGTGTGTCCGTGGACCCCGCGGGAGGGGCGGGGGTATGGGAGAAAGGGAGCGATGCTTTTAAGGGAAGATGAAAATAAAGAGACAATTCCCTCGCCAAGCCCAGATGGGAAAGGCAGTCCGGTCGGTTAGGAGTAATGTCGATGTCAAGGATCGTATCCTCCGAGGGGAGGACTTTTTCAATTTCCGTTCCCAGGGTCGTGGTGGGGGGGAGTATATAGATTCCGTTCGGATTTTCCTCGGAAATTCCCAGTTCCTGCAGGGAACAGAGCATCCCTTCGGAAACAGCCCCGCGGATCTTGGTCTTTTCTATACGCTGACCGCCGGCGACGGTGGCTCCTACCCGGGCCAGAGGGACCTTCTGCCCTGTTTGGATATTCTTGGCCCCACATACGACCGAGAAATTTTGGGAACCATCTGTTACGATGCAGATGGAGAGGCGGTCCGCATTGGGGTGTTTTTCGATTTTTAGTATTTCCGCCGCTACCACCCGAGAAAAGGGACGTCCTTTTTGTTCAGCGGATGCCACTTCGAATCCCAGCAGCAGAAGGTGTTTGGCCAAAGCTTCTGCCGGAAGGTCCAGATCAATAAAATCTTTGAGCCAATTATAGCTGAATCGCATTAGAACTGTTCCAAAAACCGCAAGTCGTTTTCATAGAACATGCGGATATCCTGAATGCCGAACAGGATCATGGCAACTCGTTCCACGCCTATGCCAAAAGCGAATCCGGACCAAAGGTCGGGATCGTAGCCCACGTTTTTGAGCACGTGGGGATGCACGAGACCCGCCCCCAACATTTCCAGCCAGCCGCTCTTTTTGCATACGGAGCAGCCTCCTCCATGGCAGAAATGACATTGCACGTCCACCTCGGCGGAGGGTTCCGTGAAGGGAAAATAAGAGGGTCTGAATCGGATTTCGGTCTGTGGCCCGAAAACATGTTGCATAAATAGATGCAAAGTCCCCTTGAGGTCCGCCATGGAGACTTGGTGGTCTATGGCTAAGCCTTCTATTTGATGAAAAACAGCTGAGTGAGTGGCGTCCACTGCTTCATGTCGGAAGACCTTCCCGGGCGCTATAATGCGCAGGGGAGGCCTAGTGCTTTCCATCTTTCGTATTTGAACAGGGGAGGTGTGCGTCCTCATGAGATAGGTAGTTCTAGGTCCTATGTCCGAGGTCCTATGTCCAGGAGACTTAGGACTTAGAACTTCGGACTTTGGACTGACGTAAAAGGTGTCTTGCATGTCTCTCGCGGGATGGTCCGGAGGGATGTTCAGGGCTTCGAAGTTGTAATAATCTGTTTCCACGAGTGGGCCATCGGCCCAAGAAAATCCTAATTGCGTCAGAGCTCCTGTCAGCCGGTCGAGTGTTTGGGTCAGAGGGTGCAGGTGGCCTTGGCGAAAGAAGTAGGCGGGAAGCGTCGGGTCAAAAGAGGCGGAGGACTGAAGTTTGTTTTGCAGATCGGAAAGGGAAAGCTCTTCTTTTTTCTTTCCAATCAATGACTCTAAAGAATCTTTGAGTTGGTTTGCCTTTAGCCCCAGGACTCTACGTTCTTTAAGCGATAGATCTTTGATACTTTTTAGAAGAAGGGTCAGCCTTCCTTTCCGGCCAAGGACATTGATTCGGAGGGATTCTAGTTTTTTAAGGTCCTTGGTTTTGGAAACAGTTTGAGCGCAGGTTTCTTCAATGCTGCGGAGTTTTTTTTCCCATGCTGACATTTCATCCGGTACAAACTTCGGCAACTAATTTTTTAAAGGAGGGGTTATCTCGGACGGCCATTTCCGCCAGCATCTTTCGATTCAGAGTGGATCCTGATTTTTTAAGATGGTGCATGAATTGGCTGTAACTGATATTTTCCTGGCGGCAGGCGGCGTTGATGCGCGTAATCCAAAGCTTTCGAAAGGTACCTTTTTTGTCTTTTCGGTCTCGGTAAGCATGCCGCAGGGACTTTTCCACCTGCTGGATGACCATCCTCCAGCGGTTTTTTTTGTTGGAGTAATACCCCTTGGCCAGACGGAAAAACTTTTTCTTGCCTTGTCGGGTGGAGACTCCGGATTTTATCCTCATATCTTACGCATAGGGCAGATATTGTCGTATGGCTTCGCCGTCCGTTTCGTTGAGTTGGCCCCCCTTCCGCAAATGGCGACCGCGTTTGGCGGACATGCCAATTAAAAGATGTCGCAGGCCCGCTTTCCGGTGCAGCCATTTCCCCCGGGCCGTTCTCTTAAAGCGTTTTTTGGCTCCGCTGTGGCTTCTGATTTTAGGCATCACTGAGCCTCACATAAATAATGAGTATCCTGGAGTCCCAGGTTTGAGCCGGATGTTAGGCGCGACGACGAAGGCATATCGACGGTCAGAGATATGTCTAGAAGGAGCAACAACGCAGACGGCCAAACATGGGACTCCCCGAAGGGGCCGGCCCCTTTTGGGCTACGGCTGTGTCGCTCGTCGCTTAAATATCGCTCCCCACTGATATTCTGCACTCCTCGCTCCTTGCCTCGCTCCAAAATTGTCTCAGCCAGAATATCCATTATTTACGCGAGGCTCAGTATTATTTGGGGATCAAGGTCATCATGATCCGGTTGCCTTCCAGAGAAGGAGACGATTCGACGGTCGCAACATTATTCAAGCGCGCCTGGAGGGTTTTAAGGAGGTCAAATCCCAGATTCTTATGCTGGTTTTCCCTGCCCCGAAACACCACGGCGATCCGGACCTTGTCGTGCTCTTTGAGAAATTCTTCAATATGTTTGACTTTCGTCTCGAGATCATGAGTGGCGATGTTAGGTCTGAGCCGGATCTCCTTTAAAAGCCCGGATTTCTGTTTTTTGTGTGCTTCCCGATCCTTCTTTTCCTGTTCGTAGCGGAATTTGGAAAAATCTAAAATCTTACAAACCGGGGGATTTGCCTGAGGGGCTATCTCGATCAAGTCCATTCCCCTAGTCCGCGCCATTCCCAAAGCCTCTTGAAGAGATTTAATCCCAAGTTGGGTGCCGTCGGAATCAATCAAACGGACGGAACTGGCCGAAATGCGCTGGTTAATCCTGTAAAAGGGTTTCAAGGATAACGTGCCTGCACAATAATTTACTAACTTTTCCGTCGGTTGTCAACCCTGGTTGAAAAAGATGCCAATTTAAGTTATCCTTATTAAAGACTGGAAGCCATGTCCTCCTTACACCCTGACCTGGAAAAGATTTTGATTCCTTCAGATCAAATTCGAACGCGGGTTCAGGCTTTGGGACAGGAGATATCTAAAGATTATCAAGGCCGTGTTCCGATTTTGCTGGGGGTTCTGAAAGGTTGCCTGGTTTTCATGTCGGATCTTTTAAGGTCGATCACCGCCGAGTGTTCAGTGGATTTTATATGTCTTTCTTCCTATTCCGGGGATCGTTCCAGCGGGGTGGTTCGCATGATCCTGGATTTGAAGGAGAGCATTGAGGGGAAGGACGTTCTGATCGTGGAGGACATTGTGGATACGGGATTGACGCTGGCCTATTTAAGGGACAATCTAAGAACTCGTCAACCACGGTCTCTGGAGATATGCACGTTGTTGGATAAATCGGATTGCCGCAAGGTTTCGCTTTCGGTGAAATACGTGGGGTTCAAAGTTCCGAATCAATTCTTGGTGGGGTATGGGCTGGATTATAATGAGCAGTATAGAAATCTTCCCTACGTGGGAATTTTGAAAAGGGTCCTAAATTAGCATGAGTTCGGGTTCTAAAAATTTAAGACAGTTGGGCTTGTGGCTTTTGGCTTTTTTCTTCTTGCTGGTTCTGTTCCAAAATCTAAGAACTCTGGGAGTGGAGCAGGAGGTTCCTTACTCAACATTCAAGCAGAAATTGAGGGAAAGAAAGGTCCACAAGGTCATGGTCCGTCCCGATCTGATCCGCGGGTTTATGAAGGATGAAAAAGGCCAGAATCAGGCATTCCGGACCATTCCCTTGGCGGATCCTAAACTAGTGGAGGATCTTGAATCCTACAATGTCAGTTCTTATGCGGGAGAACCGGATAGGAGTTGGGTCACCACGGTTCTGATCAATGTGGGATGGGTGATTCTCTTCTTCGGCTTATGGTGGCTGTTTGTGATTCGGCAGGTCCAGATGGGGGGTAAACATGCCTTGTCCTTTGGGCGATCGCGAGCCAAGCTCCAGAATACAAAAAAGATTCGCTTTACGTTCCAGGATGTGGCGGGTTGTGATGAGGCCAAAGAAGAATTGCAGGAAATCATCGAGTTTTTGAAAGATCCGGCTAAATTCCAAAAGTTGGGGGGTAAAATTCCGCGGGGGGTCCTTCTGTATGGTTTGCCTGGGACCGGAAAAACTCTTTTGGCGAAGGCGGTCGCTGGGGAAGCGGGAGTGCCTTTCTTCAGTTCTTCAGGTTCAGAATTTGTGGAGATGTTCGTGGGGGTCGGAGCCGCTCGGGTCAGGGACTTGTTTGAGCAGGCCAAGAAAACGGCGCCCGCCGTCATTTTTATGGATGAGTTGGATGCGGTGGGAAGGCATCGGTTTGCCGGAATCGGTGGGGGACATGATGAAAGAGAGCAGACCCTCAACCAGATCCTGGTGGAACTGGATGGGTTCGACACCAAAGATGGCATCATCCTGGTTGCAGCCACGAACCGTCCCGATGTCTTGGATCCTGCCCTATTAAGGCCGGGAAGGTTTGACCGTCATATCAATGTTCCGACTCCGGATTTAAGGGGTCGGGAAGCTATTTTGAAGGTGCATGCCAATGGGGTTAAGCTGGCTCCTACGGCCGATATGCAGGTCATTGCCAGAAGGACTCCCGGTTTTGTGGGGGCGGATCTGGCTAATTTAGTCAACGAGGCGGCTCTATTGGCGGCTCGGCGTGGTAAACCGCATGTGGAGATGGTGGAACTGGAAGAGGCGATTGACCGTGTGATCGCGGGCCCCCAGAGAAAGAGCCGTATGATTTCGGACAAGGAAAAAAAGGTCATTGCCTACCACGAGTCGGGACATACGTTGGTGGCGAAACTTCTGCCCAATACGGATCCGGTCCACAAGGTTTCCATCATTCCTCGCGGACCGGCCCTGGGCTATACACTGCAGATTCCTTTGGAGGATCGCTATCTGACTTCCAGAGAGGAGATTTTAAACAAGCTATGTGTTCTTTTGGGTGGCCGCTGCGCTGAAGAATTGGTATTCAGCGAGATGACGACGGGAGCTCAGGATGATCTGGCAAAAGCCACCGGAGTCGCCCAGAAGATGGTCACCGAATTCGGGATGAGCGAAAAGTTGGGCCCTATCACTTTTAGAAAACCCGAGGAGACTCTTTTCTTGGGTCGGGATATCGCCCGTCAGCCGGGGTATTCCGAATCCACGGCCAAAA
>JACQJN010000289.1 GCA_016205085.1 Elusimicrobiota bacterium
AGGTCATCATGGTTGGAGGCGCCTACCTTAATCACATTGTCGAATTTAGCGGGAGTAAAATAGCTTACATCCGCACCAGAGTTCCCGGCAGCCACCACCAGAACCACTCCCAGACTGTGAGCATAGTCCACCACATCCTGCATGGGATCGGGAATTCCGCTGGGATAATATCCTCCCCAGCTCATATTGATCACATCTGCGCCATTTTCCACAGCGTAAAGGACGCCATTGATCAACTCGGAATAATAACCGGAGCCATGCTTATTAAGTCCACGCACGGGCATGATCTTAGATTGCCATGCAATTCCAGTAATTCCAATGCCGTTGTGGCTCGCTGCAGAGATGGTTCCTGCCACATGCGTCCCATGACCGTGCTCATCCAGGGGATCATTATCCGGGTCCTTAAAAATGCATCCGAAATCATCATAAGTATTACAAGTGACAAAATCCCAGCCCTTGTCATCATCAATGAAACCATTGCCATCATCATCAATACCATTCCCTGGAATTTCTCCAGGATTTTTCCATATATTGGTTGCAATATCAGGGTGGTTATAATCCACTCCCGTATCGGATACCGCCACCACTACCCCTTTGCCAATATCTTTAGGAGATTTAAAAACACCCCATGCCCCCTCTGCATTGATCTTCTCAAGCCCCCACATATCCCTGTAATCCTGTCCCCAGGAGTTATAGGAACTGAAGTAGGGGTCATTCGGCATGGGAGCGCCAGACTCTGGGTCCCTCAGCTTCGGAACGTAGAGCTCAGAGGTCCGCATGATATAATTGGGACTGGCATACTCCACATTGGGATCTATCTGATACTCCTTGACCGCCGTTAAAACATCCGCCCCAGGAGCCAGCTTCAAAATGTACACATCTTCCAGCTTGGGAATCCGCGGGTTGACCGCACGAGCGAATCGCCCCGGGAATTTGGCCTTTATCTCCTGTGCCTCCTGCTCAGCGGTGATAAATTCTTTTCCTTCCAAAGCTCCTTTTCTTTCAAGACCTTTAAAAAGACGCTCCAGGCTCTGAACGCCATACTTCGCATTCAGATTATCGAGACTGTCCGACTGAGCCGCAGCCGCCAGACTCTTGTTCTGCCTAAACAGGGTGGCGGCCTTAGCTCCCACTGTAGGCTTAAACTTCACAAGGATCTGGTCTGGAGCAAATTCCTCCTTGAGCTCAGTGATATTGAGGGGAGCCCTCCTTTGGAAAGCGGCTGTGCTCACCTGTTGGGAATAAAGGGATTCAGTCAAACCCGGACAAAAAAAAGCGACCCAACCAAAAACCAATAGCCACTTCCTATTAAGCATGAATCTACCTCATCTCAATTTAATTTAACTTCATCGGAAACCTCCTCCGACCCTCTGTTCCAATCATACCTCAACGACTTCCTATTGTAATGGGCACAATGACCCACATACGGAGTAAAAAATGGCCTAGGCCGAAATAGGTCCTATGGTCTTGTAGGGGAAAGCCCTTATATCCTAAAATCGAGATGAAAGTCTGTCGACCCTGTGAAAGTGAGTCGCCCCAAACATGAGAGGAATATCCGTTTGGGATGATTCGACGCTACAACATTAAGGAAAGTCTCATCGGGGAGTGGCTCAACGGCAGAGCGCTCGCTTGGGGTGCGAGAGGTTCCGGGTTCAATTCCCGGCTCCCCGATGAGATTTTTCTTCTCTATCCGCAATGAAAATACTCTTCCTCTACGGCTACGAACCCTCCGGACACGCCACCGCGGCTCATGCCCTCGAAGAACAATTTAGAATATCTTCACCTTCAGACCAAACACACTGCATTAATCTTTCTTCCGATGTCCATCCCATCCTAGGGCCGGCCGTAGCGAAAGCCTATCTCAAAATCATCCAAAAGACTCCCACCCTCTGGGAATACCTCTATGACAACCAAAAAGTAGCTGAAGTGACCGAGGATTTAAAAGAGCTTTTTTTCTTCCTGGGAGGGGGGAAACTTAGAAATCAAATCAGAAAAATAAATCCCGATGTCATCGTGTGCACCCATGCCTTATCCTGCAACATAATAGCCTTCGAAAAAGAAAAAGGAAATATCTCTTGCCCCATAGTGGCAGTGCTGACCGACTTTGCGGTTCACACCTACTGGATTCATCCCCAAGTAGATATGTACCTGGTACCCGCCTCGGACACAGCCAACCAACTCACAGAACGAAGGATACCTGAGGAGAAAATCAGGATCACAGGAATGCCCATCCCACCTACTTTTCAAAAACCCATGCCCCCAGAAATCGCCAAACAAAAATGGGACATCCCTTCTTCTTCCTCAACCTTACTGATATCCGGCGGAAGCAAAGGCTTAGGCTCCCTAGAACAGATGACAGAGATTTTGGCTCAAAAGTTGCCCCTGGCCCAGATTTTAGTATCCTGCGGGAACAATCATCAACTTCTAAAAAACCTCAAAACCTCCTTCAATAAAGCTTCTTCAGTAAGAGTTTTTCCCTATCTTCCCATAGAAAGCTTCAAGGAATTGATGTGCGCCGCCGACCTACTGATCGGGAAAGCCGGCGGGCTGACCATCTCCCAGGCCTTAGCACTGGGAAAACCAATACTTCTATTCCAACCCATACCAGGCCAGGAGGAAGGAAATACCGAATTTCTTCTTCGAAACGACGCTGCGACACAAGCCAAAAATCTAACCCAATTGGTAGAGATGGCCCAAGCCCTCCTCAACCAAAAAACCCGCTTAGAAAGAATGTCCGAGAGGGCAAGTGCATTAGGCAATCCCACTTCCTCCCACCAATCCCAAGAAGCTATTCTTCAGCTACTTCAAAGACTGACTCCTTCCTTAGCGTAATCTATCCAAACCGTAAAAAACGTTGTAAAATGGCGAGCCGAAGTAAAGTAGACGCGACAGATATTGGGGTTCTATGATGGGTGGTGACAGCGAGGTCCGAAGGATCCGAGCGTCCTGTAGAGG
>JACQJN010000284.1 GCA_016205085.1 Elusimicrobiota bacterium
AAAATTGCCCCGGTAGAAACATGGGTGGTGGACACCGGCAAGGAAAGCCAGGAGGCCATCAACACAAGAACCGCCGTAGTCAAGCTAGAAGCAAATCCTTCCACCGTACTCATGCGGGTAACTTTTTCCGCCAACGTTTCGGTCACACGAAGACCTCCCCATAAACTGCCGATCCCCATGGCCAAGGCTGCAACGCCGAAAGCAATCCCGGGAGAAATTCGCAAAAGTGAAACAGCGACAAATCCAATCGCCACGATTTTAGGAGTATCATTGACTCCACGCGCCAAAGAGGTGATTCCCGCTGTGATCCAATGTAGCCCATCCAGTACTCCCACCCGAGCCACCGCCTCCACGCAGGCCGATGCACGGTCCAGCACCACGGTGGGAAAAGTACTCGGGGACGGTACGGCAGGCAGCGGAACTGTGCCTGCCGCCAACTCCAGACGCACCGCAGGAATCTTTTCCAAGCAAACACAGTAGCGATTGAACCGAGTGAGACTCAACCGGACGAAGGGGAACAGAAGCATCATCAAACCCAAGGACAAAAACGGACTCAACAGAAGAGGCAGAAAGGTCTTTTTTAAGACCGCTTGCCATAACAATCCTTGCGGACCATACACCCACACACCGATACCGCACAGTGCACCCAGAAGGGCATGGGTCGTGGAAACCGGAAGACCTGTGCGGCTGGCGAATAGAATCCACGAGCCGGCTCCCACAGCCACCGAGATCAGAAAAATGGGAGTTGAAGAATTACCCGTCAAAATTCCTTTCCCGCTGAACGTAGACACGAGCCCATAAGAAAAAAAAGCGGCTAAAATCGCACCCACCACAGTCCAGCCAGATCCCCACCACACCGCCTTGCGGTAGGAAGCAACGCCACTTCCCACCAAAGTGGCCACCCCTTTGGATACATCATTGGCCCCATTGGCTCCCGCCAAAAATGCAGACATAGCTAATAAAGCAATGGCTATAAACATTTTCTCTTATTACAACTCTCTAAAAAGAAGGCCCGTAGCGATTTTGGGATAAAAGAAAGTCGATTTCTGAGGCAGGAGCCTGCCGGACTCCACTTTTTTTCGAATTTGAGAGATCTTCAATCCTTTTAAGAAAATAGCCAGCCTCTTTTGATCCCGCGCTGCCCTCAACACCTCCTCTGAGTTCCAAGAGTAAGAAATCCTCTCCAAGGGAATCCCCTTCAATAAATGCCGCCGGATCCACTCCACTCCCAACAGTGGCATTCGTTGCACCTGAATAGGTTTGGCCAAGTTAAGAGAGCCATTGACCCCACCACCTCCTTGGCGATCGAAGATCGGCCTTTCCGGCCGATAAGGAGGTGGTGGGGTGAAATACCCAAACGCGGCGGGATGGGTTTCTTCCCTTAAAAGGCGTTCCATCTGTTTTAATGAAGCACAGGGCCGAACCCGGCAAAGGTGATGGATCCTATCCAAAACTTGAGAAGGCTGAGATACGATCCTATGGGTAGGAAAAATAAGAAGCCCAGGATCTCCTTCCGGACAGAGATAGATCAACACCTGTCTAGAACCCTTATCTTGACGGTTTCTCGCATAAAGGCAAGCCACCCGGTAGCGATGGTGCCCATCCGCCAAAAGAATCTTCTTCGGTCTCATCAGATTTTTAAGCCGAGCCACCGTACCCGCCTCCGAAATCTTCCATGTCTGATAAACAATCCCCGAAGAATCCCGTCCTGCCGTCAAAGGCTTTCTTTGACAGAAACGGCGAAGCCATTGGCGGATTCTGCCGCCCTCATCTGAAAATATGCCGAAGACAGGGCTGGTGTTCACCCTTAAGGCCTTGAGGAGCCGTAACCGGTCCTTCTTGGGGCCTGATAATGTCCTTTCATGGGGAAGGACATGGGAATGATCGTCCAATCCCAGGGCCGCAAAAAGACCCAGCCTCTGAAATTTTCTGCCTCCCCATATAAAAGACTGCCGGCAAATATAAAATCCGGATTCTTTATCCCGCTGGAGAATCCCGGACTTCAACCATCGTTGCCATATCCTAAAAGCACCTCGATATTTTCTTTCACCCGTCCCTTCCGGTAACTCCAAATGAACCGCATTGGCAGGAAAACGTCTTAAAATCCGCAACATTTCTGTTGGAATCGCATCATAAGGAGGGCAAATAACCCCGCTCAGGGATGCTTTCGTCAGATTGAACCGCACTGCGCGAAAAGGCTGGATATCCGCCATAGTTGGAAAATAGGCCATTAGCCTGAAAACTGCAGTTGCAGCCTATTCCACATCTGAAATGATTGTACTAAACTGTGCAACTGCAGTTTGCACCTGCGGTGCCAGACAACCCCGTCGCCATCAAGCGACGCCGGCCCTGCGGGTGAAATCCCTAACTGCCTGCCTGCCGGTAGGCAGGGGGATTTCAGGTTAGTTTAAGAAAATTCTCAATCTCAAGCAAATGTCTTGAACCAATAGCCAATTTTTACCACAATGTCTTCTTACATGGTCACGGGAAAAAAGGAGGTTTTGATTTGTGGGGGCAGTTTTGACCCACCCCACTTCGGCCACCTGAAACTCCTCAGATCCGCACTCCGCTTTCTTAAACCATGGAAAACCCACATCCTGGTATCCCACCAAACCCCCCTCAAAAATCCCTCCGATACCTCACCCCAAGACAGACTTAAAATGACGCAACTCGCCGTCAAACAGACTCTGCCAAGCCCCCTTCAACGGAATTTGATCTGGGATCTTTTTGAAATTAAAAATAAGAGAAAAACCTACACCTGCCAAACCATCCGCCACATCAGGCGTCTTTATCCCCATGCCTCCCTGTACCTGCTCATGGGCAGTGACTGCCTGTCCGATTTTAAAAAGTGGAAAAGATGGCGGGAAATCTTAAAAGAGTGCACCCTCTTGGTCGGCTGCCGACCAGGCTTCGCCAGTCCTAAGTCCAAAGTCCTAAGTCCTAAGTCGTACAAATCTTTAATAAGACCTAGGACCTCGGACCTAGGACCTCGGACCCTCTTTCTCCCCGGAGTTTTCCCCGATATCTCCTCCACACAAACCCGGGAGATTATCCAAAACGGCAAGATTCCCCATGCGATTCCCAAATCAGTCTGGCGATGGATTCAAAAAAGAAATCTCTACGGCCTCCATATTCATCTGTGGCTTCGGAAAAAATTAAAAAGAGACCGGTACCTGCACACCTTAGCGGTGGCGCGCCTAGCCAGTCAACTGGCTGAACGCCACCATCAAGACTCTCGGGCCGCCCACCTCGCAGGTCTACTGCATGATGCGGGGAGATCCTTTTCCTTAAGACAAATGGCGGATTATTCCCGCCGCCATACTTTGGAAGTTCCCCACCAAAAGGAGGTCCTGCGGCGACAACCCATTCTTCTGCATGCCTACGTCAGCGCCGAGATCGCTAAAAAGCACTTCAGCATAACCAACTCCGAAATCCTAAATGCCATAAAACATCACACGCTGGGTTCCTCCTCCATGTCCTCCCTGGAGAAGGTACTCTATGTGGCAGACATTGCCTCTGAAGACAGGGGGTTCCCCGAGGCTAAAAAAATAAGAAAGGTGGCCTTCCGGGATTTGGACCAGGCCCTCCTGGAAGCGGTCCAGACAAAAATTCGATATGTGTTGTCTGCGGGGCAATGGCTTCACCCCCAGACTATTTTGCTATGGAATCAATACAAAAATCACCGCTAGAATTCGCCAGAACGGAAAGAAAAATAGTTATCGTTCTCCTGGTCCTTTTGGGAATCATCGGCCTCCTGCATACCCGCTCTCGCACGGCTCAACATCTCTCATTCCCCTCCCTTCAGATATTCATCCAGGCACGACCTTCTCTTTTTCTCAATTATCAATCCCGATCGCGGACTTTGGACATGGTTTTTATCCCGAAATTACCTTCCACCCCTGATCCCGTCTCTATGCTCACGCAAAAACTGTTGGGAGACTATGCCTATCTATTCTGTAGTATGAACCTTATGGGAACCTCCTACTCCCCGGATCAAATAGTGCGCGCGATAAAACACAATCCCCCGCGAGTCGGTAAAATTCTCTTGGAGCTGCGCCGCCAAAATCCGGCCCTATCTTGGTATGACCTTCTTCTCATGATCTGGGAAACCCTTCACCTGTCCCCTAAAAACATACGCCCGGCTTGGTTCCCCGAAAATGCGGAACAAATGCTTCCCCTCACGCAACGGCTCCGAGGAGGCGTCAGCAGCCGAACCCCCTCTCAACCGGTAACCATGGAGATTCTCAACGGCTCCGGAAAAACAAAACTGGCTCAAGAATTGACCCGATTTTTAAGAAACCAGGGGATCGACGTTGTGTACACGGGCAATTACAAATCTCTCGTTCCTCATACCCAGCTGTTGGATCGATCCGGGAACTGGGAGTCGGCAGAAAGTGTAAAATCCCTGCTGAATCTTCAAGAGATCGAGATATGGACCCAAATAGATCTCCAACGCCTCGTCGATGTCAGTCTTATTCTGGGCACAGATTTTGGCACCTACCCCACATATGCTAAGATAGAAGGGGACTTGAAACCATGATAGAACTCGTCGAAATATTGAAAACGGCGGTGCAAAGGGGAGCCAGCGACATTCATATAGTGATCGGAAAGCCTCCCATGATGCGGCTGCATGGAGAAATGGCAGAAATTCCTGGCTTCCCGAGCTTGAACGCGGAAGAATCCAAGAGGCTGGTCTATTCCGCGCTGTATGAAGAGCAGCGGGCCAAATTTGAGGAGAAATGGGAACTAGACTGCTCTTTTGCCATCCCCAATCTTTCCCGGTTTAGAATGAACGTCCTGCTGCAAAAAAACGGCGTGGAGTCCGTGATGAGGGTTATCTCTTCTAAGATCCCTACCCCGGAGGAGCTGAAACTCTCCCCTGCGATGGTCAAACTTTCAGAGCTTCCCAGGGGACTGGTACTGGTCACCGGACCAACGGGAGCGGGAAAATCCACAACCCTGGCCTGTCTCATCGAGCTCATCAACGCCAAGTATCCCAATCATATCTTAACCATAGAAGACCCTATCGAGTTTGTCTACGAAAGCAAGAAAAGCATCATCCGGCAGAGGGAAGTGGGCCAGCAAACCAAATCCTTCAATGACGCCCTGCGGCACGCTTTAAGACAGGACCCCGACGTTATTTTGGTCGGAGAAATGCGGGACCTGGAAACAATCTCTTTAGCCATCACCGCCGCCGAAACGGGCCACCTTTGCTTTGGAACCCTGCATACCCAGGACGCCCCCTCCACCGTCGACCGCGTCATCGATGTTTTTCCCCCGCACCAGCAACAGCAAATCCGAGTTCAGCTGGCGACGACTCTCCAAGGCGTCATCTCCCAAATCCTACTCCCTAAAAAGGACGGTCAGGGACGCGTCGCCGCTCGAGAGCTGATGGTGTCCACCCCCGCCATTTCCAATCTTATCCGAGAGGGAAAAACCCACATGATCTACAACGCCATCGAAACAGGCTCTAAGTTCGGCATGATCTCCATGGATCGCGCTCTGGCGGACCTCATCAAACAAGGTCTGCTGGCCCAAGACGAAGCTTTATCCAAGGCGCACAATCCCGAAGCGGTGAAAGCCTTGGTCATGGGACGCCCCGTCGCCATCGCATAACCCGTGGATAAGAAAAAAACGGCAGAACTCCTAAAATCCTTACCTCTTGCCCAGCATATCCCCCCCAATAAACTAAATGGATTTCTGGAATTTCTACAACCCGTCCCCATAGAGAACGGGCAAATCATATTTGAAGAAGGTTCCCAGGGCGACAGTCTTTTCTTGATCGCGGAAGGAAAAGTCCGGATCGAGAAGAAATCGGGGGTGGGAGAAAAAGAACAAAAACAGCTGGCCTTCTTGGGAACCGGCGATTTTTTCGGAGAAATGGCTCTGATCGAGGAAATCCCCCGCTCCGCCCAAGCCGTGGCCGAAACGGATGTCCTTTTGTTTAAACTGGAAAAGAAAGCCCTTTTTAAGTGGTTGAAGTCGCAGCCAAAGGAAGCCGTCGGTTTCTTCGTGGAACTTGTCCGGGTGTTATCCCAACGGCTGCGCCGGACTTCCCAAGAGCTGACTCTGTTATTTGACTTAAGCCACCTCGTCTTGGAAAAATACGCTTCCCGAAGAGAATTTATCTCCAAGATGCTTAGAGAGATCATTCGCCATCTGGAAGGTTCCTGGTCCGGGGGAGCCTATCTCTACAATGAGTTCAACCAGGAAATGGAATTAATCTGTACGGAAGGACCCACGGCACCCACCCTGCCTCCCCAACTCTCCAACCGCTCAGAAGGACCCACGGGCTGGATCAGCCCTTCCACCTATTGTGTTCTTTTTCCGGGGAAACCGGATCCCATGGGCGTCTTTCTATTCCAAAACAAAGCCCTTATGTCGCTCCAAGAGAAAAATGACATCGCGGTGACGTTGACCGCCACGGCCCATCTGGCCAGCTCCTGCCTGGAGAACCTGCAGCATCAGGAAGAAGAAGTCTTAAAACAGCGGTTAAAGATTGCCCATGGCGGGGCGACGTTTTAAATCCATAGCCATCCTCGCCGCCAAGGCTGCCGACGAGAAAAAGGGAGAGCGGATTTCCTTGTTGTGCACCAGCCGACGGACCATTCTCATGGATTATCTTCTGATTGTGAGCGCCGATTCTCCGGCCCATTTAGATACCCTGGAACATAAAATCTCCTCCCTCTTGAAGGAGAAGGGCTTAAGTCTGCTCCACCACGATGGCTCCCGAAGTGACGTTTGGCGAGTGTTGGACTACGGCGGGCTTCTGATCCATCTCCTCCATCCTGAAGCAAGGGACTTCTACGGCATCGACAAGCTGTACCGAGATGCCCCACGGATCCATTGGCATGCTACTAAAAAAACTGCGGCGCGCCGTTAAGGATGCCCTGACCGAATGGGCGCGAAAAAAAGGAATCCCACCACCTGAGGATGCCCCTCTAGCTCCCGTTCCACCCCATTTGAAAGGGGACGTTTCCCTAAGCTGGGCCCTAAAAATAGCTAAAGACCTCAAAATAAATCCCATTGTCGCTTCGGGTGAAATGGGGAAAAATCTCACCTCGAAAACCCAAGGATGGGCAACCGTGGAGGCTGTTCCACCGGGATTCGACAACTTCACTTTTGAAATGACCGCCCTCCATGAAAATCTTCAGACCCTTTTTAAATCTCCGGAAGAATATTCCAGGCAGGAACCCTCCAGTGACCGCGTTCTAATCGAATTCGTCTCCGCCAATCCTACCGGCCCCCTGCATCTGGGCCACGGCCGGGCGGCTTCCCTGGGAGACTCCTTGTCTAGAATCTTTAAACATCTGGGCCATCCCGTCTCCACCGAATTCTATGTAAACGACTCCGGCAGGCAGGTGGAACTTTTGGGCCAATCCCTTCAGGCCGGTAAAATGGGCCATCCCATTCCGGAGGAAGGTTATCGTGGGGAACACATCGCCGCCATTGCCAAAAGTTTCCCTCCGGAATCCCAAGCCTGGCCCGTTGAAAAATGGACTCAGGCCGGAATCGAATATTTTATGGGAATGCAGAGAAAAGATCTGGAAGATTTTGAGGTGCATTTTGACACATGGTTTAGAGAATCGGAGCTATACAAAAAAAATGCACTTCAGGACACCCTGGAATACTTAAAGCAAAAGGGGATGGCACACGAAAAAGATGGAGCCGTTTGGTTCGGTTCAGAGGGAAGCGAGGAGGAAGATCGCGTGCTCATCCGCAGCGACGGACGGCCAACCTATTTTCTGCCGGATATCGCCTACCATCGGGACAAACTTCGCCGCGGCTTTACCAAATTGATAGACATTTGGGGAGCCGACCATCACGGCTATGTTCCCAGGATGAGGGCCGCGATATCGGCCCTGGGTTCTCCCGACGCCTTTGAACCCATCATTCACCAACTGGTCCATCTGTTCCGGGGAAATGTAGCGGTCAAGATGTCCAAGCGATCGGGAGAATTTGTGACATTAAGAGAGGTGGTGGAAGAGGTGGGCAAAGACGCCTGCCGATTCTTCTTTGCCATGAGAAATCCCAATGCGCACCTCAATTTCGACGTGGAACTGGCCCAAAGGAAATCCCAGGAAAATCCGGTTTACTACATCCAATATGTACACGCCAGAATCTGCTCCATATTCCGCGAAGCTCAAAAAAGGAGCTTCGATAACTTAGAACCTCGAACCTCGAACCTGGAACTACTAAAAGAGATCGAGGAGCGATCTCTTTTAGTTAAGCTGGTCTGGTTCCCGGAAATACTGCGGACCTGCGCCAAGGATCTCAGCCCCCATCACCTGGCCAACTACTTATTGGAACTGGCGGGGCTCTTTCATCCCTTTTACGAAAAACACAGAGTGGTGGATGAGAAAAATGCGGAACTTTCTAAAGCCCGGCTGGCACTTTGTGAGGGCGCGCGATCTTTGATTGAGAAGGGACTTTGGCTTCTGGGTGTTTCCGCCCCCCAACAGATGTAAGAGATTTATCGATCGCCTGCAAAACCCTCTCAATGTCGTAGGGGGTGTGAGCTGAGGACAGAAAGGCGGCCTCAAACTGCGCCGGCGGAAAATACACTCCCTGCCGCAACAACCCATGAAAAAAAGAGGCAAACCGATCTGTATTGGAACTTTTGGCTGATTCCCAATCCACAACAGGACGATCCGTGAAGAAAACAGTCAGAACAGATGCCGTGTGGTTCACCTGGAGAGGAATTCCATAGCGCAGCCCCCTCTCCCGAATACCGTTGGCCAACCAGGTAGTCAGGCGAGCCAAATGGGGATAGGGGTCCTTCTCCTTTAAGAGGGTGAGCGTTTCTATCCCTGCCGCCATTGCCACGGGATTGCCCGAAAGAGTTCCCGCCTGATAGACGGGGCCCGTGGGGGCTACCTTCTCCATGATTTCCTTTCTCCCCCCATAAGCCCCCACCGGAAAGCCGCCCCCAATGATTTTTCCCAAGCAGGTGAGATCCGGATCCACCCCACACACCGTCTGGGCTCCTCCGTAGGCCAAGCGGAATCCGGTCACCACCTCATCAAAGATTAAGAGGGCCTTGTGCTTTAACGCCATGTCCCGGAGAAATTTAAGATAACCCGCCTGAGGAACCACCACCCCCATATTGGCGGCCACGGGCTCCACAATGACACAAGCAATTTCATTCCCCCAGCGGCCGAAAGCCTCCTCCACCGCCTTGGGACTATTATAGGGAAGGCACAGAGTATCTTGAGCCCAGGAATCCGGAACTCCCTCTGAATCGGGGATTCCCAAGGTTGCTGCTCCCGAACCAGCCTTCACCAACAACTGATCCACATGGCCATGATAGCTGCCTATAAATTTGACCACTTTGTTGCGCCGGGTAAAGGCTCGCGCCAAACGGATGGCGCTCATCACCGCTTCCGTTCCAGAACTGGTAAAGCGAACTTGCTGCACAGAAGGAAGCGCTTCCGAGATCTTTTGGGCCAATTGAACTTCTCTTTCCGTGGGAGCCCCGAAG
This sequence comes from Elusimicrobiota bacterium, assembly GCA_016205085.1. Taxonomy (GTDB): domain Bacteria; phylum Elusimicrobiota; class Elusimicrobia; order JACQJN01; family JACQJN01; genus JACQJN01. The sequence goes on from JACQJN010000284.1 coordinate 9,482, forward strand.
GTGGTTCCTTCCCGGATAGCCTTCTGCACCGCCATCACCACCTTAGGATGCGCGTGACCCAAAATCATCGGTCCCCAGGACAGGCAAAAATCCGTATACCACCGGCCATCCACATCCAGCATTCGACATCCCTTAGCCTTTTGAATGAAAAGCGGCGTGCCTCCCACGGCACGGAAGGCTCTCACGGGGGAATTGACGCCTCCCACCAGCACTTCCTGAGCCGATTCAAAAAGCCTCTTGGATTTTGGACCTGCGGTCATCGAGTGAGGCAAAAGATTCCTCCCACTACCAAAAGCGTGCCCAACAATTTATTCAAGGTAAACGTCTCCCCCAAAAAGACCAGTGCCATCAAAAAAGCCACCAGGGGATAGGTCGAACAAAGGGGAACCACTTTAGAGGCTTCAGACCCCGATAGGGCGTGATAATAGAAATAAAGTCCCGCCATGGTAAAAACCACGCTCCCCAAAACAAATAAGGGGACATTTCTATCCAACTGCAGGAAACTCTGTCTGGTACGATCCCACTGCAAAATAAGAAAAGGAAAAATAAGAACAAAGATCAGGTAAAAACGGGCAAAGAAAGTTGTGGTGGGAGAGAGGTGAAGAACGGCAAACTTATCAAAAAGGGCTCCCAGCGCCCAACAGAAAATCGCCAACAAAGAAAAAACAAAAGCCGTGTTAGACACGCCGTAGCCACTCCGCCGCTTGGCCGGAATAATACGTCAGAATAAAATCAGCCCCGGCCCGCTTGATGGAGAGCAACACTTCCAGAGCGATCCTCTTCTCGTCTATCCACCCTTTCTGCGCGGCCGCTTTGATCATGGCGTATTCCCCCGAAACGCTGTAGGCGGCCGTAGGCAACCCGAACTGAGACTTCACTTCTCTTAAAACATCCAGATAGGCCAGAGCAGGCTTGACCATCACCATATCCGCCCCCTCCTCGACGTCCAAAGCCACCTCCCGCAGAGCTTCCTGTCTATTGGCGGGATTCATTTGGTAGGTGGTTCGGTCTCCGAATTGAGGTGGGGATTCCGCCGCTTCCCGAAAAGGGCCATAAAAAGAGCTGGCATATTTGGCCGAGTAAGATAAAATAGGAACAGACTCGAAACCGGAACGGTCTAGAGCCTGCCGGATCGTCTTCACTTGGCCATCCATCATTCCGCTGGGAGCGATCACGTCAGCGCCGGCCTTGGCTTGACTCACGGCCGTCTTGGCAATCAACTCCAAAGTGGCGTCGTTATCAAGAACAAAGTTGCGAGTTGCGAGTTGCGAGTTGCGAGTAATAATTCTGGATTTAGAGGTTCCCAACTCTAAACTCTCAACTCCCAACTCCGAACTCTTTATAATTCCACAATGCCCGTGATCCGTGTACTCACAGAAGCAAAGATCCGTGATCAGGGCTAAGTCTGGAACCGCTTCTTTGACCGCACGGACCGCGTTTTGAATAATTCCCCCATCCTCATAAGCATCAGATGCTTGAGCATCTTTCGTTTCTGGAATTCCAAATAGGATCACCGCAGGAACGCCCAAATCTTTGAGTCGTCGCGCTTCCAGAACCAACTCGTCCACGGAAAACTGGAATTGTCCTGGCATGGAGGAGATGGGCTTCTTTTCCTCCCTTCCGGGCCTAACAAAAAGAGGCGCCACCAAATCGGTGACCTTGAGATCCGTCTCCTGGACAAGATTCCTTAAAGGCTTGGAGGACCGCAGTCTTCGAAGGCGGGTAGCGGGAAAAGACATGATTTTTACCCCTGTTTTATCCTACCATACTCCGTCTGAAGAGTCAAAGGAAGGGGGCTTGATTTTACGGCATTTTGGGATTATCCTTAAAATAACAGCGGAAATCAATGGAAAGCGAAGAAACGGACGATAAAGACATCACCGTCCTCATTTCAGGGGACGAGGTTTTCTGCCAGGAACTTCTGGAAACATTTAAACAGAGGGAGGAACCCATCCAACGCTTCCATTCCTATCATGAAGCCTGGAGACATATTGCCAACTCCTCCATCGATCCTTCGCGAGTCCATCTTTTGGCAGACGAACAAGCGCTACCACGGGAAGATTTGGAGCGTCTCCTGCAGCTGCACAAACACAGCCCTTTCCAGTCTCTCATTTTTCTTGAGTTGCATACGGATCCCACATTTTCAGTCGGCAAGCCTCTACGGTTTTACTTGCCGCTGGGCAATCAATTTCTCTCGGTCATCAAAGGCCTGCAAGGACAACTCCTTGTCCTTCTGGTGGACCCCACCGCTTTTCTATGCGAGGTGGTACAGCCCGAGATTCAATCCCTGGGCCTCAAACCCCTGATTCTGGATTCTCCTCTGTCTTTGATCGGAATCTTGGAAAAGGTAAAAGCTCAAAAGGAAAGGCCCATGGTCAAAAGTCTCATTAACTTTGTGGTAGGAGGCCATCAGAAAGATCTGGAAACTCCCAAGGCCGCCGTCGTTTTATGGGAGGGAGGACCCACGGAACAGGAGGAGTTGGAAAAACAGCTTCAAAAACTTCATCCCAACTTACGGTGTGTTTCGGTCTTGAGCGGAAGCCCCCTTTTAGAAGCGGAAGCCATGCTACACGTCGGTAAGCCCGCCGTCTTATCCAAGGCCCATCTTGTATGGATGCCCAAACTCATCAACAGGCAACCCGTAGAGGACATCAACTCTAAGGGGCGGGTTCTTCTTGTCGACAACTACAAGTTGGAACTGCTCAACCTAACCAAAGCCCTCTGGGCGGAAGGCTATGAAGTCGTCGCCCTCACCCAAGGAGAAAAGGCCTTGGAGATAGCCAAGACCAGGAAGTTCCATGTCGCGGTTGTCGGTTCTGCCCTGGCGCACGCCAACTTAACCGGAAAAGATCTCTCCCTGAATCTACGCGTTCTGGATCCGGACATACGGATTATTCTTCTGGTGGACCGCTATCCCATCCAAACGGCTCTTCAGGGTTTAAGTCAAGTCGTGGAAGTAGGGCTCGATGACTGTCTCTTAAAACCGGTGGAGGCCTCCCGTCTCCAATTCTCCATCAGTCGCGCTCTTGAGAAGAGGAACCTCATCCTGGAAAATCTCCGCCTTATCGAAGAACTGAAAAAAGCCAATCAGCAACTGGCGCAACACAATAATTTCCAGTCTAAATTTTTTGCCATGGTGACCCATGACGTCAAAAATCCTCTGGCGGCCATCATGGGCTACGGGCAACTTCTCCTGCCGCGCATGGAAAAACCAAACGACATCCAAGCCGCCCGAACCATTGTCCAAGCCAGCGAGATGCTCAATGCCCTGGTCACTGATTTAGTGGACCTGGCTGCCATTGAAGCGGGCAAACTGCACATTGAATTAAAGCCGATGGATTTGGTTCAAACGATTCGGGAGGTTCAGCCCCGCATCGCCATTGTCGCCGAACAAAAGAAAATTCATTTTCGATTAGATTCTCTCCCGGAGTCGGCTCCCATTCAGGGAGATCCTGCCCGGCTCGCGCAGGTACTTACGAATTTGTGCACCAATTCTATCCAATACACGCCGGTGAATGGACAAGTCACTTTGAGCCTCAAATTAGAAGGAGGGAAAGCGGTCGCCAGCATCCAAGACACCGGCATCGGAATCCCACCCGAAGATCTGCCCCGAATTTTCGACCGATTTTTCCAAAGCGCCAACGCCATGAAGCACCGCAAAGGGGGGTTTGGACTAGGGTTGACCATCACCAAAGAAATTATAGAAGCCCATGGAGGAAGGATCAACGTGGAAAGCCAACTGGGACAAGGTTCCCGCTTTTATTTCATTCTCCCCATGCCCAAAGCCCCTATTCCTCCAGGCTAATTTTGTATAATCCAATCCAGCACCACCATGGCCACCTCTGAAAATCTGCTGATCCTAGTCGTAGATGACGACAAAAATGTATCCAGCCTGATGGAACAGGTCTTAAAGGGAGAAGGCTACAACGTCCAGACAGCCCCCAACATATTCAGGGCCCAAGGAATACTGCAGCGGTCTCAACCGGACCTCATCATCTTGGACCGCCGCCTTCCAGACGGTGACGGAATAGATTTTTGCATGCAGATCCGGAAGGATTCTCGCACCCATAGCATCCCCGTCCTCTTCCTCACCGCCACAAAAAAAGGAGTCCCTGACAAGGTTTTGGGGTTAGAAGTGGGAGGGGATGACTACCTGACCAAACCCTTCAGCCCCGAAGAGCTCTCGGCGCGCGTCAAAGCTATATTAAGACGCACCATAGCTCCAGCCTCCAACAAATCTATTTTGGAGGCGGGTCTCCTGCGCCTGGATCTGGATGCCAGGAAGGCCTATGCCAACAACAAAGAGCTGTCTCTTTGGCCTAAGGAATACGACCTCCTGGCCACATTCTTAGAGCGCATGAATCGCGTCCTGACACGGGAATTTCTTCTGCAGCGCGTCTGGGGAGCCGGGAAAGAAATGGAGCTCAACACCAACGTGGTGGACGTAACCGTCGGCAATTTGAGAAAGAAATTGGGCAAGCTGGGAGAAAACATTGTGGCCGTGCGCGGCTTTGGGTTCCGATTCGATTTTGAAGGAAAGAAGTAGCTCCCGCCTTTAGCGAAAACTTACCATTCCTTTAGCCTTTCTTAAGTTTCATCCCCTATAATTTATTCTATAGTAAGGAGAAGATCCCATGAATACTTCCGTTCATGTACTGCAGGAAAAGCGCCAAGCCCCCAGAATTTCACTAAATTCCAACGCCGCCATTTACGCAGGCAACCTCTCTAAGCCCATCAGCTCCAATATCAAGGTATGCGACATCAGCGAGACAGGGTTCTCCCTGGAGGGAACCATCCATCTCGTCCCGGGCAGCACCTACCGATTCCAAATTGCTCTTCCCAACGGTGGGCAAATCTCCGGGCAGGCTCGAATCATCTGGAAACATCCCAATCCTTATATACAAAGCTACGGAGCCCAGCTGGAGGAAATCCAGTGGTTGGAAAAACGCAAATTGAAAAAACATCTGGACAGGCTTTTGGGCAACCGGAGCAAATCCTTCACATTTTGGCCGTTATTTTTCTGTGGCATGGTTTTATATGTAGGATTCAAATGGCTCGAACTCGTCCTCTCGTTTGGATGGCCCGCCCTTTTTGCCGGAATAGCTCTCCTCATGCTGTCCCATTGGTTGATCCTATTTACGTTCAGGCGGCACGCCTAAAAATAGGATTTAACGAAAATTTAGATTTCCTTTAATCCTCCCTCACGCTGATTGATTACACTATTGACTAGGAGGGTCTATGAAAAATTTTTACTTTTTCT
>JACQJN010000294.1 GCA_016205085.1 Elusimicrobiota bacterium
CCTCGGAGCCCCTCGGATTCGAGGCTGAACCTCGGATGTCGCTCCCTGCCGCAAGGGAATCCCTAGCTTGGCCGTAAAGAAAGGATCAGGTCACACCCTGCCTAGGGGTGGCTGGGGTTTTGTCCGTAAGCCCCCGTAGGGAGGGAGAAGCCGCCTTGGGCGGAAAAAAGATGGGAACCCTGGGGTTCCCCAGCAGGGGTTCGGGGGCCAAGGACAAACCCCAGACAGGCCCTCAAGGCAGGGTACCAAGAAATTTTCGGCGCACCCAGTCAAAACACTTGACCCCAAGAGAGGAAAAGAGTATTTTCTTGTTAGGGATTCCCATGAAGAAGATCCTTGTGGTGGATGGGGAAGGCGACCCCTTTAGCGCACTGGCCACCCTGCTTAAACAGGAAGGGTTCGAGGTGGAGTTCATTTCGGACAAACCCTCCATTCTAGAGAAACTCAAAATCTGGCATCCCGATTTGGTGATCGCGGATATTTTTTCCCGCAAAATCAACGGTGCCGAGTTGTTGGAATCCATCCGAAAAGATCCTCATGTCGGTACCGTCCCTATTCTGATCCTATCCTCTCCGGAAGGAATCGACCTCGTCACGGGCCAGAGCCCTCTGGTCCGAGAATATCTCACCAAACCCCTGGACTTCGATCAACTACAAAGAATTCTAGGTGAAACCGCGGGCCCTTCCAGCCCAAAACAAAAACCCAAGGTCCTCCTGGCGGACGACGATCTGGAATTTATAGACCTGGTTTCCATGTATCTGGAAAATCATCACTACACTCCTATCCCCGTCACCCTGGGGAATAAAGTGGCCGAACAGGCAAAAAAGGAAAAACCTTCTCTCATTCTCTTGGACTTAAGTCTGCCAGGCATCGACGGCTTTGCCATCTTGGAGCAGCTTAAAAAAGAACCACTGACCTCCCCCATCCCGGTGGTGGTGCTCAGCGCTCTCCGGCTCAATACCTATCAGCCCAACGGACTCCTGACAGGAGATGCTGAGCTCATCGCCAAAAGCATCCCCAAAGATTTTTTGATCAATCTTATCCGGGTCCGCCTGTCTGAGAACAAGCCTCCCCCTTCTGCTCAAACCTCTAAGCCTAAAATTCTGGTGGCGGACGATCAGGCCACCCTGCTGACCCTTATGAAAGAGGTCCTGGAAGAGGCTGGATTTGCAGTCACAACGGCGGGGGACGGCCAGGAGGCGATTGATAAAATTCGACAAGCCCCACCCGATATCGCTGTCTTGGATTTGGACATGCCCCGCAAGACGGGTCTGGAGGTATGTCAAGAATTGAAGAAGGATCCCGTTTGCTCCAGCATCCCCATGATCATTCTAACAGGCATCTCGGAAAAGAAAACCATGCTCAGGGGGCTGGGTTTGGGCATTGATGAATATTTGGTAAAACCAGTGGACACCGACGAATTGATCGCGCGGATCCAGATGATCCTGAATCGGACCAAACAGGTCCTCGACGCCAACCCCCTCACCCGCCTGCCAGGAAATCCATCCATACAATCCCGTATCGAACAGATGATCGCCCAAAACGTACCACTGGCGGTTCTCTATATCGACCTCAACCAATTCAAAGCCTATAATGACGCCTATGGATTTGAGGCCGGAGACCGGGTGATCAAAACGACGGGGAACTTACTCGTAGAGATGGCCCGAGAAGCAGACGGGGACCAGGCTTTTGTCGGCCACATCGGAGGAGATGATTTTATCCTGATCACGCATCCTGACAAAGCGGAAATCCTTTGCCAGAAAATCATCAAAAAATTTGACGAGGGTGTGGCTTCTTTCTACCACGATTCGGATCGAAGGCGTGGGTATATTGTCTCAACCGATCGGAAAGGAAACATCCAAAAATTTCCCCTCCTAGCCATCGCGATCGGCACGGCTCACAATAAAATCAGAAAGCTCACCTCTTTCGCGGAAATCAGCCACATCGGGACAGAGCTCAAGAACCAAGCCAAGAAATTCATCGGCAGCCAATACATCATCGATCGCAGAAAGGACTAGCGGATGGGGCCCCCTTTCTGAGGGGACCGCTGGCACTCGTAGCTCCGCGAAGAGTGCTGGCGAATAGGGCTAGACTAACTCAATAGCTGTGGAAATACCTTGACCGACGCCTACGCAGAGGGTGGCAAGTCCGCGGCGGGCTCTGCGTCGGCGCATCTCATGAACCAGCGTGGTCAGAAGTCTGGCTCCGCTGCAGCCCAAGGGGTGTCCCAGGGCAATAGCTCCACCATTGACGTTGAGCCTCTCACGCGGAATGTTCAAATCCTTCACGCAAGCCAAAGACTGAGCGGCAAAGGCTTCATTGAGTTCAATGAGATCAAAATCCTTCAGGGATAATCCTAATCTCTTTAGAAGTTTCTGCGTGGCAGGCACAGGCCCTATCCCCATATAAGAAGGATCCACACCAGCCACAGCACTGCCTAACCATCGTGCCAGAGGTTTCAGACCCAACTCTTTGGCTTTCTGAGTTTCAGCCAGCAGAAGCATCGCCGCTCCGTCATTCAAGCCAGAGCTATTGCCGGCAGTCACAGTCCCGCCCTTCTTGAAGGCGGGAGAAAGCGAAGCTAACTTTTCAAGATTTGTATCGGCACGGGGAGGCTCGTCTTTATCCACCAACACCACGGATCCTTTAGGCTGAGAAACAGGAATAGAGACGATTTCCTCCTTAAAAACACCGTCCCGTGCCTTTATCGCCTTTTGGTGGCTCTGTAAAGCAAATTCATCCTGTTCAACTCTAGAAATTTTATACTTCCCAGCCACATTCTCTGCCGTTTCCCCCATTTGAAGCAACGGAAACATATTGGCTAGGCTCGGATTGGGAAACCTCCAACCCAGGGCGGTGTCGTAGGCGGTCACGTTGCCATAGGGAAAAGCTGTTTCCGCTTTAGGAATGGCCCAGGGGGCACGGCTCATGCTCTCAACCCCACCCGCAATATAAAGGTCACCATCACCCACCAGAATAGAGCGCGCCCCAAGGTTGACCGCCTCCAACCCGGATCCACACAGCCGGTTAATGGTACACCCCGGCACCTCATAAGGTAGTCCCGCAAGAAGGAGTGCCATGCGCGCAACGTTTCGGTTATCCTCACCGGCCTGGTTGGCGCAACCTAAATAGACATCGGAGATATGAGAGCTGAGAGTTGAGAGTTGAGAACCAAATGCACGTTCTAAAAGGGCTTTGATGACATGACTGGCTAAGTCATCGGGACGGACACGGGCCAGAGCCCCACCCAGCTTACCCATGGGGCTTCGCACGGCCCCCGCAATCATTACTTCACGTGACGCTGAGCTCATCAAACTCCGCCATTTTTCTCTTAAAAGAATCTTCCATGCGTTTTACCTTGTTCTTTTCATAATCATAACAGCATTGAACCGATCGAGCCTCCACCACCAAGCGGCCCGTTCCTTGCTCCACAATTTTATACTCAAACTCCCAGCTGGATCTCCCCAGACCGCTGGCCCGCACATAGATCCGGATCTCCTCTCCCACGCGAACGGGAGAACGATAATCAATATCCACATGCACTAAAATAAAATCCGCCCGAGAGAAATCCTTGACCCCGGAGAGAACCTCCCAATATTTCATCCGGACCAACTCCAGGTAACTCAAATACACCGCATTGTTCACATGCCCCATGGCATCCGTATCTCGAAACCTCACCTGGACATCCAAATGAACCTTATATTTCGATAAATCTACGGAGCTCATATTCACCCCAAATCAAACACAAAACCCATTCCCCAATGCGTCTCCTTCTGGTGAAAAAATCCCAAGTAGGGAAGCCATCCGGAAAAAAATTCCAGAAAAAAGGAGAGCTTCCCTTCGCCATGGGGATCCCCCACCCAAAAGCCCGCCCGCGCATTCAAAGACAAATTCCACGCCACCCTCTCCAGAGATTGAACATCCGACCAGAAAAAATACTGGATCGAATTTTTAGCCAGGAAAGGAGAAAACCATTCCATCCCCATCTGAAACCGATTCCCGACATCGAAAGGAATCAGCTTAAAGGCATACCCTGTTCCCGTATAAAATCTCCACGCAGGGCTGGGAGTAAAATCCAGATACCATCTGAACTCATCCGTCACGTTTTTACCCAAAGGTGGGCTTGTCCTCTTGATAAAATCATCCCCCAGATGAGAGCTGGTATGCCAATACATCAGCCTCATCCCCCACTCCCTCCCATACTTAATATCGAGAGGCAAAATCCCGGTAAAATCGGCAATTTGCAGATCATTTGTCCTCTGTGAAAGGTCAAAACGCGCCGCAACCCCACCACCGGCACTCAGCTGGAACTGCCACCCCTCTCCCAGATCCGATCGATACACCCCGAATGTGTCCCCCATGGAGACCTCTCCCATCCCCACTTTGCCCACAGGGATAGAGTATCTCAACGCGTATTGAGGTTCCGCAGGGTCCGCCAAAATAGAGCCAACCAGCTCTTTAGCACCCGGAAACCACACAGAGGATTCTCGCTGTGCAGCGTGAACTCTCCCTACGAAAGGACAGAAAAGTAGTCCAAAAAATATTACGCTAATTTTCTTTGGCAAATTTCTCGATGTCTTTCAAAAATCTTGCCACATCGGGAACTGCGTGGTAGGCTGCCGCCCGATCCAGGGGTGAGGAAAGCGTCAAATAACATCCCGCGCAGAAATGTATCCCGTGTTTGTCCAGTACCTCCAGGACAGCGGGATGGGCTTGAAGCAGTGTTACCAGATTCAATTTTTTGAAAGAGTCCTGAAGTTTTCTTTTTGCCATTCAAAAGGTCCCCTGGGCCAAGCCATCCCCAGCTTCATGGCGGTGTCGATATCCGCTGATGTGGTCACTTTTTCTTCCACCATCCTCCGCGCTTCCTCATAGACATCCTGTAAAACGGACCGGAACAACCCATCCACGCTTTTAGAAGCTGGGCCCCCAAGGATAAGCTCCGTCAAAACGGGGTTTTCTCCCTTTGGTTTGCCTCCCTCATAAAGATAGAAACCCTTGGAGGACTTTCGCCCCAAATGACCCATCTCCACCAGCTTTTCCTGAAGAGGGACGGGTTTGAATCGCTCTCCCAACCCCACAAATAGCACCTTGGTAATAGCTAAATTAACATCTAAACCGATCAAATCCATCAACTCAAAAGGGCCCATGCGAAATCCTCCGATCCGCATCGCTTGATCCACCTGAGTAACGGTCACCTCTCCCCGGCTCAGCAACATCATCGGACGCAAATAGAACGGCCGGGCTAGCCGGTTGGCAATAAATCCCGGAGAATCTTTACAGCGTACCGGTGTCTTTTCCAACGCTAAAGCCAGGTTCCAAATCAGCTCGATCGTATTTGCAGAGGTTTCGATGTGTGGAACAACCTCCACCAACTTCATCAAAGGAGCGGGATTAAAGAAATGCATTCCAACGATGCGATCTGGATTTTCAGTCGCGGAAGCAATTTTGCGAATGGGAAGAGAGGAAGTATTCGTCGCCAATACTTTAGGAGGGAGCAGCAAAGCATCCAGACGACGAAAGACGGCCTGCTTAACCTTTAGATCTTCGGAGACTGCCTCCACCACAAAATCACAGTCCTTGAGCGAGGAGATCTGAGTTGTTTTACGAACGAGACTGAAAGCAGATGGGATCTCCAATTTTTCTAAACCTTTCAAAATTCGATTTTCCGCCTCTTCCAGCAGCCGTTCGCTGACATCACAAAGTCTAACCTCAAAATTATGCTGAGCCGCCAACTGAGCGATACCAGCACCCATGGTTCCGGCACCCACAACTCCGATTGTACGTATGTCCATACTAAACTAACCGAGATTAAGAG
>JACQJN010000295.1 GCA_016205085.1 Elusimicrobiota bacterium
CAACCGTTCCATTTTTTATAATAAGATCGTAAGACATGTTAACCTCCGATTCTAAACACCTTCATTAACAGGAAATAGAGTGAGAATGAAATAGTGAAACTGACGAACCAGGCGTAATTGTAAAGGCTCATCCAAAAGGGTGAGATGATCGCCATGTTGATGGTCCCCAAAAAGCCGGGGACACAAGGCAAAATACCCAAAACCAGAGCCGCAATCGCAACAAAATTAAATCCCCCGGTATAGCTGTACTCTCCCGGATGCAAATAAAGCTGCGGCAGGTTTAGCCGAGCTTTTCGGATCCAGAAATAATCCGAAAGAAGCACACCCCCTATAGATCCCAGGAGAGCAGAATATCCAATCAACCAGGTGAATATGTATCCCGTCGGGTCCTGCACCAGCTTCCAAGGCTGGATCAGAATTCCTATCACTCCGGTGATGAGACCTCCCATTTTGAAAGAAATTTTTCGAGGCCATAAATTGGAAAAATCATTAGCGGGGCTAACCACATTCGCGGCGAGATTCGTGCTGAGTGTGGCCAGAGTCAACCCGATCATGGAGATAACAACCACAACGGGATTCGTGAATTTGGCTAGAAGCTCGACCGGGTCCCATATGGCTTTGCCGAATATGACAATCGTGGCGGAGGTGACAGCCACTCCTATAAAAGAATAAAGAGTCATGGTAGTAGGGAGTCCAAGAGCCTGCCCAATCATTTGGTCCTTTTGGGAGTACGCATACCGGCTGAAATCGGGAATATTTAGGGATAGAGTAGCCCAGTATCCCACCATTCCCGTGAGTGCCGGGAAAAAGAAGCTCCAGAACTGGCCTTCCCTTGCCCCTCCCGAAACAAATTGAGATGGCTGAGACAACATAGGACCAAACCCGCCCGCATGGCCGTAGGCCCATATCAGGAGCGCGCAACCCACCGCCAAAAGAAGAGGCGCGGAGTAGTCCTCGACATATCGAATAGACTCCATTCCCTTCCAAACAATCCACATATTCAAAGCCCAGAAAGCCAAGAAACACGCTGCCTGAGGTAAATGAATACCCAAAACAGGGCCCAGCTTATAGATAGCCCAGCCGCCGATCCAGGTTTGAATCCCAAACCAACCGCAAGCCACCAAAGCCCTCAAGATGGCCGGAACATTAGATCCCAACACGCCAAAGGAGGCCCGGCAATAGACCGGGAATGGAATGCCATATTTTGTTCCCGCATGAGCATTGAGAATCATAGGGATGAGCACGATGGTATTGCCTAGGAAAATAGTCAGAATCGCCTGCCACCAGTTCATCCCCTGCGCGATGAGGGAAGAAGCCAGCATGTAGGTGGGAATGCAGACCGACATTCCTATCCAGAGAGCCGCGATATCCCATCTGCCCCACTTGCGGGCGGCTAGACTCACGGGTGCAATGTCCCCATTATAGTAGAGAGAACGAGAAATATCTTTGGTCATGGTTTTCCACTCGGTCGCAACCATTTCTGGCGGGGTCGTCCGACCTCTGGTCGGCCGCCGTACCCGGAGCACTGCGAAGGGTGCCGCGCTGTCTCGTTTCATGAGTACCCGTGCTTGGTCATGGCAACTGTTCCACAAGCTCCTTGTATGTCTCAGGACGGCGATCCCTGAAAAACTGCCATACCTTGCGAACCTCCAGAATCTGGTCCAGATCCAGATCTACCGTAACCAAGGCATCCTTATCCCTAGGACCCACGGCCAGCATCTGGCCCCGGGGATCGCAGAAATAGCTTTGCCCATAGAACTCTCCGATTTTCCAGGGCTTTTCCCAACCTACCCGGTTGATCGCTCCCACGAAATATTGGTTGGCCACTGCATGGGCCGGTTGCTCCAGTTTCCATAGATATTCCGATAGACCCGCCACCGTAGCGCTGGGATTAAATATTATCTCGGCCCCATTTAAGCCCAGGATGCGAGCCCCATCCGGGAAATGGCGATCGTAGCAGATATAGACTCCCACCTTGGCAAACTTGGTCTGGAATACAGGATATCCCAAATTCCCGGGCTTAAAATAGAATTTTTCCCAGAAACCCGGAGGGCAATGGGGAATATGATTTTTCCTATATTTGCCCAAAATATTTCCATCCGCATCAATCACCACCGCCGTGTTGTAGTAGGTTCCCGTCTGCGGCGTCTCATACAGGGGCACCACAATTGCCATCTGATGCTTCTTGGCCAGTTTCTGCATTAAAAGGGTTGTGGGGCCGGGGACAGGTTCGGCGGTGTCATACCATCGAATATCCTGCTCGGCACAGAAGTATGGCCCATAGAAAATTTCCTGCAGGCACAATACCTGCACTCCTTTTTTGCCCGCCTGTTCAATCAGAGGCAAATGCTTATCGATCATCTTCTTCTTGATCTCTTGAAGAGAGTATTTTTCAGGAGACCACTCACAAGATGTCTGGATCAAACCACTGCGCACAATTCTGGACATATTTTTACTCCTTTCTAGGCTGACTGAACAGTAAACACAAAAGCGTAGCTCCCAAATAGGAGATGAGAATCATAACCGCCCAGCCCCATTTGATCTCCGGAGAAAATCGGCTCCTATAAACCAGCCATTCCAAGTACAACGTTCCAACCGTCACCAGCAACCAGACCAAATCCGCCAGATTCCTCAACAAATTACCCATCATGGAATCTCTTATATACCTCTCGGTAGCCCTTCATTCCCTTGGCTACATACTCTTCCCAAGTGAGAGGTTCGGCATCCGTCCGGATCTCTTGCATCGTAATACATCCTTCCACGGGGCAAACGATAGAGCAAAGATTGCACCCGACACAATCCTCCTCAATCACATGGGGAACCCTTCCCCCATCAAGAGCGATACATTGATGCGCGGTATCGTTGCAGGCGACATAGCACAAATCGCATTGGATACATTTACCCGGATCAATCTTGGCCACCGTCTTGGCGTGTAGATTCAATTTTTTCCAATCCACGATGCTGGAAGCGGAGAACCCGATAAAATCGTTCAGTTTCGAAAAACCCTTGCGACGCATCCAAAGCGTCAAACCATCGATCATTTCCTCCACAATTCGAAATCCATAATGCATCACCGCGGTGCAAACCTGCACCGAGGAAGCTCCCAGAAGCATGAATTCCACCGCGTCCGCCCAGTTGGAAATGCCTCCGATCCCTGATATGGGAAATCCCTTCGTCTCAGGATCCGCCGCGATCTGAGACAGCATATTGAGCGCAATCGGCTTCACCGCAGGACCGCAATAACCCCCATGAGCTATTTTTCCATCCAAAGAGAATTTAGGCTTCAATGATTCCAGGTCAATCCCCATGATGGAATTGATGGTGTTGATCAGAGAAACCCCGTCTCCCCTTCCTTTCTTCGCGGCCCGGGCCGGATAACGGATATCCGCAATATTGGGAGTCAATTTGACCAGAACCGGAGTTCGGGCCACCTCTTTGACATACCCCACCACCATCTCGATATAATCCGGGACCTGCCCCACGGCGGAACCCATGCCCCGCTCACTCATCCCATGGGGACAGCCAAAATTTAGTTCCAACCCGTCACAGCCGGCATCTTCCACCTGTTTGACAATGTCATGCCAACTCTTTCTCTCGCATGGAACCATGAGAGAAACAACCACGGCATTTTTAGGATATCGTTTCTTTACCTCATATATCTCCTTGAGATTATCCCTCAATGGTCGGTCCGTAATCAGTTCGATGTTGTTAAATCCGGCCATCTTAAGTCCGCCTATCTCGATGGCACCATAGCGGGAAGTCACATTGACGATCGGAGGGTCCTCCCCTAAAGTTTTCCAGACCGCGCCTCCCCAGCCGTGGTCAAAAGCCCTCATCACCTGTTCTCCGGAGTTCGTGGGCGGAGCCGAAGCCAACCAGAAGGGGTTGGGGGATTTAATTCCGGCACAATCGGTTGAAATATCCACCGAAGAGTTGCGAGTTGCGAGTTGCGAGTTGTGAGTTTGAGAAACTCCGTTATTTTTCTTCATACTGAAACTCTCAACTCCGAACTCTTAACTCTTGACTCTTTCTCTGGAGTTAGATACCGATGAATCGCCGCAGCAGCTCGTTTGCCGTCCGCGGCGGCATTGACTACCTCACGCCCCCCATTGATGGCATCCCCTCCGGCAAAAAACTTAGGCCGGTTGGTTTGGAGAGTTTCAGAATCCACCCGAATTCTTCCAGACGCGTCCAACTCAAGTTTCAGTGCTTCGAACAAATCAATTTGTTTGGTTTGGCCTATGGCCACAATCACCCGGTCACATGAAACTCTGAACTTACCTGCCTGCCGGCGAGGCAGGGAGCTTAGAACTGTTTTCAAATGTCCCCGAGAGTCCGTCTTTGTTTTCAGGAATTCTATCCCCGTGACGCCGGTTTTGCCCAGAATGCGAAAAGGGAGGGCATTCCACAGGAACTCTATGCCATCCTGCTTGGCAATCTCATATTCATACTCATAGGCGGGCATTTCTTTTTCACTCCGCCGATACGCCAGGAGGACCCTGGGCGTGCCGGATCTCTTAGCCTGAGTCACCGCATCGATGGCCGTGTTGCCGGCACCAATCACCACTGTCACCCGTCCCGGAGAAATCTTAGAAAACTGACGAGTCTTGATATGCCGGATAAAAGTCAGCGCATCCAGAACCCCCTTTAAATTTTCTCCGGTTATACCCAAGGAAGCCGTAGATCCAAGACCGACCCCCACGAACACAGCATCGAAATCCCTATCCAGACGGGAAACCGGATAATCTTTCCCCACCTCCACGCCGGTCTTGATCTCCACTCCCAAATCCCTGATCAAGTCCACCTCTTTCAAGGCGGTCTCCTGAGTCATCTTATATTCTGCTATTCCGTACATATTGAGTCCCCCGGGTTTGGGATTCTTTTCAAATAGCGTGATGGAATAGCCTAGTTGAGCCAGATAAAAAGCGCAGGAAAGACTGGCGGGACCCGCTCCGATCATCGCTACTTTTTTGCCGTTGGAAGTCGCGGAATAAAAAAGCGGCGTTCGCCCGGAATAGTAATAGTCGGTTGCGACTCTTTGCAAGCGCGCGATTTGAATAGGTTTTTTATGCCAGGCGTGATAGACACAAGCGCCTTCACATAAAGAATCTACCGGGCAAACTCTGGCGCAGGAATGGCCCATGGGGTTGGCCTCTAAAATTGTTTTCGCGGAACCGAGGGCATTCTTAGTGGCAATCTGTTTAATAAACTTGGGTATATTGATCCGGGTAGGGCATGCCTGGATGCAGGGAGCGTCGTAACAGTAGAGACAACGATTGGCCTCCACCGCCGCCTCCTCTGGTGCCATGGGAGGATAAATCTCAGAGAAATTCTTGGCGACTTTATTAGGATCCACTAGGTGAGAAACGGGACGAAGCAGTTAGGCTAGTTTTTGTCTTCTTTGTCTTCAGTAGTTGCTTCCTTCAGACCCTCTTTGAACGCCTTCAGGGCCTTGCCGACGGACTTCGCAAGTTCCGGCAAACGCTTGGGACCAAAGAGAATAAGGGCCACAGCTCCGATCAAGACAAGTTCAGGCCAACTGATATTAAACACATCTTCTATTATACTATTTTTACGGCAAGAACTTCATCGAGGTTCTGACGGATTCAATAAAGGCTCCCGGAAAAATTCCGATCAGGAAAACAAAAAAGGCGGATATGGATAAGCTGGTAGAAAGAAAAAGTCCGGATGGAACGGGCTCTGAAGTCGTAGGTTCGACAAAAAACATGCGGTAGGTCACCCGCATGTAGTAGTAAACACTCAGCACGCTATTTAAGACTCCGATCACCGCCAACCAGATAAATCCTCCGTGGATGGCAGCCGCGAAGACATAAAACTTTCCGATGAAACCCGCCAAGGGAGGGATGCCGGCCAGAGACAGAAGGAAAAAGCTCATGAGCAACGCCAATCCCAGGGAACGTTTACCCAACCCATCAAAAGCTGAAAGGTCATATGATTTTTCGGACTGACCCACCGCGATGGCCACCGCGAAAGCGCCCATATTCATAAAAAGGTACGCCAGAAAATAAATAAAAACCCCTTGCTGCCCCAGGGGGCTTCCTACCACGAACCCTATCATCATATACCCCGCCTGAGCGATGGAAGAGTAGGCTAAAAGCCTCTTGATGTTATTCTGGAAGAATGCCGAAAGATTGCCCACCGTCATCGTCAAGACGGTTAGAATTTCAAATAGAACCGTCAAATCCATCTTCGAGTGAGGGATTAAGATGGTAAAAATACGAAGCAAAATACCCAGAGTGGCGATCTTGGGAGCTACGGAAAGATAAGCCGTCACTGGAGTAGGAGCCCCTTCATAAGCGTCCGGAACCCAAAAGTGGAAAGGAACAATGGAGGCCTTAAAAGCAAACCCCACCAAAAGAAAAAGAACGCCCAACAACAAAAGGGGGTGGGGATTATGGGTTAGGGCGACACCTTTCAATAAATGAGTCGTCCCCGTGTAACCATAGAAAAGTGAGAGGCCGTAGACCGTCAAAGCAGAGGAGAAGGCGCCGATCAGAAAATATTTGATGGCTCCCTCGCTGGATTTCAAATCTCCCCGCTCAAATC
>JACQJN010000290.1 GCA_016205085.1 Elusimicrobiota bacterium
ACCTTGATGCAGGGGCTTGAATCATCGCAGGATGGGAAAGCAAGTCCCGTTAAGTATGAGGAAAAATAAAAAGAATTCACATGGCTACTTTCATAGAGATTAGGGATGCGTTGATGCCGGTGCAGGATCCCGAAATTCGGATAGGGATTTTGGATTTGGGATTGATTTACGGCGTGGCGATTGAGCCTTCTAAAAACAATGGAGGGGGTCAGGCGGTGCGTGTGGCCATGACCTTGACTTCTCCCGCTTGTCCCTATGGACCCATGCTTTTAGGGCAGGTGCACCATGCCTTGAGTCAGTTAAAAGAAGTCAAGGATGTGAATGTGGATTTGATTTTTTCCCCTCAGTGGGATCCTAGGTCGATGGCGAGCGAAGAAGCCAAAGATATGCTGGGGATTTTCTAATGCGAATAACAAGTTCTTCGGAATACGGGACTCGGATCATGGTGCAATTGGGCAGATCTTATCCTAAAGCGGTGCATTCCGCCGAAGCCCTTTCCGAGATGGAGAATATTCCCCGGGACTATGTGGATCAAATTCTGATGCGGTTGAGGCGGGCGGGTTTGATTCAGAGTTTCCGCGGAGCTTCCGGGGGCTATGCCTTGGCGCGTTCTGCCGATAAAATCAGCATGGGAGATATTTTCAGATCCGTGGAGGGAGAGATTTTTGAGGATACCTGTCAAAAGTACTCGAAGGGAGAATTGAAATGTCGGCATCAGGACGGCTGCAATATCCGCCCTGTTTGGATGAAGCTGGCTGAAATGGTGGAAGGATATTTGGATACGATTTATCTAGCTCAGCTCATAGAAGAAGAGAAAGCCCTTCTTAAAATTTCTCCCCAGTGAGACGGATTGATCTTCACACCCATTCCTACTACTCGGATGGGACTTCTTCCCCTGCGGAGGTAGTGCGGCGCGCGGCTGCCGGCAAGGTGGAGCTGTTGTCTTTGGCGGATCACGATACCACCTCGGGTCTGGAAGAAGCTCGAGGGGAGGCCCAAAAACGCGGGATTAGATTCGTGAACGGTGTGGAGATCAATACCTCCGATCAGGTGCATATCCTGGGATATGGGATGGATGAAAGTCATCCTGTTTTAAAGCGGAGCTTGGAGGATTTTAGACAAAGGCGTTTGAGCCGAGTGAAAGAGATTATTCAGAAACTGCAGGCGTCAGGCTTGAAAGTGGATTGGAAAGATGTGGAACAGGTTTCCAGAGAGAGTCTGGGCCGTCCCCATGTCGCAGATGCCTTGGTTCATCGGGGCATTGTTCATAACCGTCAAGAGGCGTTTGTCCGGTATTTGGTCCAGGGCCGCGCAGGTTATGTGGCGCCGAAAGGACCTTCTCCCCGGGAAGCGATCCAAATGATCCGGGAGGTGGGAGGGTGGGCGGTGTTGGCTCATCCCGGTGTCATTCAGGGTGGAATGAATTTGGAGGAGTGGATGGGATACGGTTTGGAGGGATTGGAGGTATTTTATTTGTCTCATTCCCGCTCTCTCCGGCAGGAGCTTTTGGAGAAAGCGGAGCGTTTTTCCATGCTCTCCACCGGCGGCTCCGATTACCATGGACCCAGGACAGGACATGAGGAGATCGGCGGCATCGAAGTCCCTCAAGAAGTATATCAGCGGTTGCTGGAGCGGGTGGGGGGATGATTTTCATAGCCCACCGGGGAGCTTCCGCCCATGCCCCGGAGAATACATTGGCGGCTTTTCAATTGGCTTGTGAAATGGGGCTGGATCGGTTTGAGCTGGACATCCATCAGACGAAAGACAAACAGTTGGTGGTCCTGCATGACGACAACGCCAAAAAATATGGAGGGCCTTCCCGAAAGATAGCCGATCTAATCTTTAATGAGGTTCGTGTTCTGGATGCCGGTTCTTGGTTTGATCCGAAATTTCAAGAGGAGAGAATTCCGCTTTTGACGGAGGTGATGGATCTTTTAAGGGGGAGCGCCTGGATCAATGTGGAGGTCAAGGAAGGGGGCAGGGTTTATCCTGGCATTGAAGAAAATTTGATCGGTTTTTTAAAAAAGAAGCCCGAATGGCATGGAAGGATTCTGGCATCCAGTTTCGATCATCCCACCTTGTTTAAACTCAGGGCGATCAGCGCGGAGATTGCGTTGGGATATTTGGTGGGCCGTACCTCTGTTTCCCAGGCATTGGAAGAGGCAGGACAGCTTCGTTGCGAAAGCGTGCATCTGGATGCGTCCCAGGTAACGGGGAAGTTTATAAGCCTGGCTCATAACAAAGGTTTGAAGGTTTTTGTGTACACCGTAAATTCCGCGGACGAGGTTCAGCGCTTGGAGAAGGTTGGGGTGGATGGTGTTTTTACGAATTATCCGGAGTTGGGAATTCCTTCATGGTCGATGGTGGGGGGAACAAATTGACGGATAAGGAAGCCATCTGGGAAGAGATGGATCGGCTTGCCAAGGCGGGTTTGACTCGACTGGGATATGCCGAAGCGGAACTGGAACGAATGGCGGAGCTTACCACGCAAATCAGCCGGGCCAAGAAAGAACAGGACGCGGTGATCCCGGCGCATGTCTATCAAAGAGCTGAGATTTTGTATGGGGTCGCGGATTTTATAGGAGATTCCTTGAAACTGTCCCGTCTTTGTGCCGAAAGTCCGGCCGGGAAAATTATTTTCTGCGGAGTGCGATTTATGGCGGAAACCGCCAAGATTCTTTCTCCTGAAAAAGAAGTGTTTCTTCCTGCGGTGGAAGCGGGTTGTTCCCTGGCCGAGTCGATCACGGCGGAGGATGTTCGCGGACTTAAATTAGAATATCCCGATGTTCCGGTGGTTTCTTATATCAATACCAGCGCGGAGGTAAAGGCGGAGTCGGATGTCATTGTCACCAGCGCCAATGCTACGCAAATTGTGAAAACCCTTTTAGGGCGACACCCGCGTATTATCTTCCTGCCGGATGAGTGGATGGGACGCAATCTGGCTCGGGACTTGGGCGGGAAAGTGGGGGAGGAGATTATTATCTGGAACGGCAAATGCATCGTCCATGAGGGCTTTGATCCGGAATCTGTTTCCTATTACCGAGGCATGTATCCTGGAGTGAAAATTTTAGCTCATACCGAGTGCAGTCCGGCGTTGGTAAGGTCGGTGGACTTTGCAGGAGGGACGGGAGATATGCTGAAGTATATCCAGAATACGCCCGCTTCCTCTTATATGCTGGTGACGGAATGCGGGCTGGGGGATCTGGCGCGCACGCAGTTCCCGGATCGGCAGTTTATTCCCATGTGCCGTCTCTGCCCTTATATGAAGGCGACGGATCTCTCTCGGGTTCTTCAAACCTTGGAGA
>JACQJN010000291.1 GCA_016205085.1 Elusimicrobiota bacterium
CTTGAGATTGGAATATGTGTTTGGGGAGGCGGAGAGAGAGATGTTCCAGGCCGAATAGGAGTCCGGTGAATAGGAGATCTCCTAGAAGGGTGTTACGGTAGAAAGGGATAGCAGCGGTATAACAGGCGATCAGGCCAGAAAAATCTTTGGTGTAGATTCCTCCCGCGAGCCATGTCCCGAAATTAGTCACTACGAAAAAAAGGAGCGAGCTGGCCAGGCAAGCGAGGAGAATCGTTCCCGGTTTCCTATGTTTCGAAAGCCACACTCCTATCCCTCCTGCCGCCAGGAAGCTGGCATAGACAAAGGGTATGGTGTTGTGAAATCCAAGAATAATGTCGCTTAAGAACAATGCCAACACGGGAACGGCAAGAGCCCATTTTTTAGGCAGATAGGCTCCTCCTAAGAGAGCCATGGCTGTCAGGGGTGTCATATTGGGAGGGTGCGGGAGGAGCCGGGACGCGGCTCCTAGGAAGATAAGCATAAGCGTCAAAAAGTGCGGTTTCATGAGGATTAAAATATCAAAAAGCTTCCGCTCTGTCAATCCGAAGGAACGACGAGAATGGATTGATCGTTTTGTTGAAGAGGATTCTTGGGATCCAGGATTTTTTTACCGTCCGCCAGAAAGTGATATTGGTAAGTGCCAGGTTTGAGATAAAGCGTCAAGTTCCATGTATTCTTCAGGCTGTTGAAGGACATGGATTTGCGTTTCCAGCCAACAAACCCTCCTGTCAACTGGACTTCCTTGGCTGTTTTAGAGACGTATTGGAATGTGGTGCGGTGTGCTTTTTCAGCACTTTCACTTTCTTCCGATTGTGGAGATGGGCGTGGCGTTTTCTTCTCTGGTTTCGGAAGAACCGGTTGGGGAGCAGGTGTTTCAGGGATAGCAGGTGGATTGATATTTTGTTTAACTTCTTCGAATCTGGGCGGAGGGATAGCATAGGGCCGGTTCATGTGAAGGTAGACTTTGGTCGCCAAGGACCATCCAAACACTAGAATAAATAAAAAATCGAGCAAAATGAGCATAGCCCAGAAAGCTTTATTTCGTTTGGGAGGCACTTCCGGGCGTCGGATGACTCTTTGAGCCAGTTTGTGCCAAGGGGACATTATTTTCTCTTCTCTAAATCCGCTATTTTTTTAAGGCGGCGAACGTATCGCTCCTCTTTCAAAAAAGAGGCGTTCAGCCATGTTTTGACAATATCCAAGGCCAGTTCTCGTCCCAGTACCCTGGCTCCCATGCATAGGACATTGCAGTCGTTGTGCTCTCGGCTTTGGTGGGCGGAGTAAGTGTCGTGGCAGAGGGCGGCCCGTATGCCTGAAATTTTATTGCAGGCAATGGAGGAACCGATACCGCTGCCGCACAGCATGATGCCGCGATTGGCTTTTCCGCTCAGGACAGCGTTGCACAGCAAGACGGCGTAGTCGGGATAATCCACGGCTTCGTTGCCGTTGGTTCCCAAATCTAAAACGGTGTGAGTGGAGTTTTTTAAGAATTGAGCCACTTGCTGTTTTAATTCTACTCCCGCATGGTCGGAAACAATCGCAATTTTCATGTTTCAGGAACCCTGTCCCTGTTTATGCTGGCCCTCTTCGCAGAGCTTCGAGGACCATCGGTCCCCAAGAACGGGGGCCCTGTCCGATGGAGCGGGCGATGGGAATCGTCCCCGGACAACGAAGAAGCTATATGTCCAGGGACTAGCCCACACCACGGCATTCAAGGAAAGTGGGCTTGAACCCACACACCGTGGGGCCCCTCTCTTATACCGCTCAAAATCTAGCGGGCGATGGGAATCGAACCCACGTCTGAAGCTTGGGAAGCTTCCATACTGCCATTGTACTACGCCCGCCAATGGTACTTGCAATGTTGACTAAGTGTCCTCCGGTGATGTAGCGGAGGGCAGCCTTCGTAAAGATAATATCAACCTAACATGGAAGCTGTCAAACAAACGTATAACTATAACCTGTTTAATTCCTTTTGGAGTTGCTTGGGCAAATCCTTGATGATAGCCC
>JACQJN010000292.1 GCA_016205085.1 Elusimicrobiota bacterium
GAAGAAACCAAAAGCATCACTCCGGCCGTAGCCCACAGAAGCAACGCGGCAAAAGAGCCTAGATGTTTCTGGGGAAGGGTCGAATAATCCAAAGATAGGAACAAAGTCAGAAGAGCGGCACCCAGAATGAGACCTTTGAGATACAAGCTGAATGGATCCACTACCCAAAGACTCCCCACTCCCAGCCATCCCCGGGAAGAAAAAAGAGGCAGAGTAACTAAAACCAAAACCGCGGACAGAATCGCGGCATGGTATAATAAGCGGCTTCTCATCGGAGAAATAACCATATCTGCCAGCAAAATAATCAACGCCAGACCTATCAAGCTGATCTCAGGAACTAAAAGATAGAGATTGGTCATTATTTGAATAGTTCCGCCAGATTTGTCAGGGTTACGTTCATCAGATCCAGGCCGGCCCTGGGCCAAACTCCCAACAGAACCGTCAAGGCTACCAGGGGAAGAGTGGCCCACATTTCTCTGGCATCCATATCCTGGAGTTGACTCCATTTTGTATTGAGGGGCCCTAAAAATATCTTTTGAATCATGCGCAAAAAGAAGGCGGCGGTCACGATAATTCCCAGCACGGAAACGACCGCATACCATTTCCATTGAGGAAACGCCCCTAGGAAACAAAGGAACTCGCTCACGAACCCAGCCAAGCCCGGCAATCCAAGGGAAGCCATGCACTGAACGGTCATGATACCGGTATAAATAGGCACCCGAGCTCCCAAGCCGCCAAAAGCGTCGATCTCACGGGTATGAGCGCGGTCATAGATCACCCCCACCAACAAAAACAAAGAACCGGTGATCAGCCCATGGTTTACCATCTGAAGGACCGCTCCATTAAAACCCGTGGCAGAGAGAGCTACAATCCCCAAAAGAACATACCCCATGTGATTGATGGAGGAATAAGCCACCATCTTTTTAAGATCTTTCTGAGCCATGGCCACCAAAGCGCCGTAGACGATATTGATCACCGCGATGACCGCCAGATAGGGCAGGAACCAGTGGACAGCCTGAGGTAGAACAGGGAATGATATCCTCAAGAGGCCATAAGCTCCCATCTTAAGGAGAACCCCCGCCAGGATGACGCTGACAGCCGTCGGGGCCTCCACATGGGCCAAGGGAAGCCAGGTATGAAACGGGAATGCGGGAATCTTGATGGCAAAGCCGAGATACAGCGCTAAAAATACAAGGATCTGGAAAGACCGGGAAAATAGATTAGATTGCTGGGCCAGTTCCAGCATATCAAACGTATGCGGATTGGAAGTAAAATAAAGCGCCAGCATTCCCAAAAGCATAAATACGCTGCCGAACAGGGTGTACAGGAAAAACTTAATCGCGGCATATTCCTTTTGAGGGCCGCCCCATATCCCAATCAAAAAGTACATGGGGACCAAAGTCACTTCCCAAAACACATAGAATAAAAAGAAATCAAGGCTCACAAAAACTCCCAACATGCCCATCTCTAGAATCAAAAACCAGAAGAAATACTCCTTCACCCTCTCTCGAATATGAAGAGAAGCAATTATGGAAACAAAAGAGAGTAAAGCCGTCAAAATCACCATCGAAACGGAAAGTCCGTCCACCCCTAAAAAATACTTGATGGAAAAGGAGGGTATCCAACTGTATTTTTCCACAAACTGCATCTGGGAGCTGGTTCGGTCAAAAGCGAAAAAGAGAAAGACTCCCAACAGAAGACTTAATCCACTGGTCAAAAGAGAAATTCCTTGGATCATTCGTTCCTTTTCTTTAGGTGTCGCTAAAACCAGCAGCGCTCCCAACAAAGGAAATAGCATAGTCAAAGTTAGAATAGGCATCTTCGTCTCTCCATTATTTCCAAAATACCACCAAGGCAAATGAGCTCACAGCGATGGCGATCAAAAGCATGTAATTCTGCACAAAACCGCTCTGAGCCAATCGAACCTTTCCCCCCGCCCAATAACTCAGATGTCCCCATAGGTCCACCCCACCATCCACAATCACCCGGTCGAACCATCCATATATCGCGCTCAAAAATAGGGCGATTTTTCCCCACCCATCCACAAAGATACGGTCTACCACATGAAGATCAAACCAGAAAAGCCATTGGCTCATCCGATCCACTAACGAAATAATCATCAGATAAAAATCGTCTATTCCGTATCTTTTCTCAAGGACCCGGAAGAGAAAACGTAAATGGGATTTGATTTTTTCCGGAACAGCCGGAACCACCAGGTATAGATAATAGGCCAATGCAATGGCCCCGACCGCGATGGAGGAGCAAAGAACGCCTAATTGGGCATGAGTCATAAGCCCCACAGAAGAAACGGAGGCCTTTTCAAAATGAACCAGAGATTCAAAAAGATGATTCCTGGCAAAAAACCAGCCCGAGACGGCAGAAAGCAGGCCCAAGATCATCAGGGGGACCGTCATCGTCCGGGGAGATTCATGGGCATGGATAAATTTATGCTGATCGCGCGGATCCCCGAAAAACGTCATGAAACAAAGCCGGCCCATGTAAAAAGCCGTCATCCCCGCCGTGATCACGGCCAGCAAAAATAGACCCAGATCATGATGCATGGCCTCCGCCAGAATCTCATCTTTAGAATAAAAACCCGCGAAAGGAGGGATTCCTGCGATTGCCAAACTGGCCACAATAAAAGTGAGGAATGTGACAGGCATCTTTCTGGAGAGGCCTCCCATCTGGCGAATGTCATTTGTATGCAATGAGTGGATAACGGAACCTGCCCCCAAAAATAGAAGCGCCTTAAAAAAAGCATGAGTAGTCAGATGAAACATCCCTGCGGTATATCCCCCCACTCCCAATCCCAGCATCATGTAGCCCAATTGGGAGATGGTGGAAAACGCCAGCACCCTTTTGATGTCATAAGCCACCAACGCCATTGTAGCGGAAAGAAAAGCGGTCAAGACTCCTACCCAAGCCACCACCTCCATCGCCAGGGGTGCAACGACATATAAGAAATAGAGCCGCGCCACCAGATAAACTCCCGCCGCCACCATGGTCGCCGCATGAATCAACGCGGAAACGGGAGTGGGACCCTCCATGGCGTCCGGCAACCAGACAAAAAGCGGCCACTGGGCTGATTTTCCTGCCGCTCCGCAAAAAAGAAGAATCGCGATGAGCGTCGCCATCCCCACTGGGATATATCC
>JACQJN010000009.1 GCA_016205085.1 Elusimicrobiota bacterium
AGTCCGCCTGGGTGAGAAATATCATAGAGCCCCTCTTAAATCTGGCGGGATATGGGATGGGATGGATTTTAGATGGCTTTCCGGTGGCATGGGGGTTTGCCCTGCAGCAAAGAATTCTTAAGTGGCTGTCTGGAAAGACGAAGTATCCTATGGATTCCCAGTGGGAACGGCGATTACATCAGGCTAAATTTTTGAAAGAAACGATGGAAAAAATTTTCGGCCGCTCCCCGGCGGTTTTATGCGTCATTTCTCATCCCCCCGTGGGACGTGAAGTGGATGCTCTTAATTTTAAACTGATGGAAATAGCCTGTGCAGTGGTGAAAGAGATATGTCCTTTTGAGTCCCCGATACGCCAGTTGGTGGCGATCGATCCTTTCGCATTGGATGCCGTTTCTTTTTTCCAGGAAGGCCTTTATGCCGGAGTGATGAGATCTTTGCACCTGGCTTTGGATCGGCAGCCGTGGCTGCGCACAAGTCTGCAGGGCCGGTTGTTCGGGTCCAGCGCCTATGGTTGGTTTGTGCATCTGTTGGTGCGTTCTTTGCGGCGAAGAGAGGCGGTGGTGGCGGCTCTTTCTGGGGGAGTGTATGAAAACACAAGGCTCCTGTATACGGCTAGGGAGTATTTCTCCGCATTGAGAAGACGTGCTCTAAAAAGGGGCGCGTCTATTCGGAACCTTGAAAGCAAAATTTTAGCCCTCTTGGCGGAGGGGGAGGATTTGGAAAGAGGAGAGGTTTCTTCGGAGGCGGAGTCCGCCTTGAAGGAACATGCTTCTCAATCGGGATTTGAGCACGCAGAAATGGAAAATCTCATGCATGATTTTAAAGAGGAATTCAGAAGAGGGGTTCCGTGGCGGAGAAGGTTTTTTGAATTCTTGGCGGGACGGGTTGTCCAGGGTGGAACTCCCTTGCTTTTGGTTCCTCTTTCCCATGGCAGACATGAAAATCCTCAAATACGATTGGGCAACGCGGTGGCCTTGCTCCCGGCGGATGGGGGGCCCAGGTTCCAGGAGGTTCAGGTTCGTTTTATGGAGGTTTCGGCGAGCGGAGAAATGCAGGAAGATGTCAAGCCGGTAGGAGAATTTGCCAAAGACTGGATTTCTGAGAATTTTATCTAGCGAACTGGTATAATTTCAATGATGAAGAGAGGAGAATGCATGATAGACAATACCGCAATTTCAGTGGGGATTCCTATTCGGGCATGGTGGGCCAGGCCCGCACAAATCCTGTTTTTCTCTTTTTTCATCGCTGGATGTGCCCAGTTGGAGATTTTTCTGCCTTTTACTCCGGTTCCCATCACGGGACAGACATTCGCGGTTCTTTTGACAGGAGCTTGGCTGGGCAGCCGGCTTGGGGTCGCGGCTGTTTTAGCCTATCTGATGGAGGGTAACCTTGGGCTTCCTTTTTTCGCGGGAGGGGGTGCGGGGTTCCAGCATTTGATGGGACCGACAGGAGGGTATCTTTTAGGGTTTCTACCGGCAGCTTGGAGCGTGGGAAAGCTTGCCGAGAAAGGTTGGGATCGGGATCCTTTTACCGCGGCCCTCATGATGTTTCTGGGCAGCGCGGTTATTTTTGCATTTGGTCTTTTGGGTTTGGCTCGGTTTGTTCCGTTCTCTCAACTGTTAGCTCTGGGGCTATATCCCTTTTTGATCGGCGATGTCGTCAAGATTTGTTTGGGGGCCGCCGTGCTTCCATGGGGTTGGAAGTGGATAAAAAAATAGGGAAGGCTTTTCTTCTTTTGCTCCTGACACAGGCTGTCTCCGCCGCCATCAATGGTCCTGCTATCTCCAACAACGACTATCATCTGGATTTGTCCGTGGGGCCGGTTCTCGGTTCCAATAGGATGGTGGCGTTGGGCGGAGCTTATGTGGCTATTGCGGAGGATGTGGCGGGGTTGCCGGCCAACCCAGCCAGCGTTCTCTACTATCATAAAGAGGGCGATCCCCGATGGCGCCCCAGTTTCACTCTCGGATTTTTTAAAGCCATCAATAAAGATTTAGACAACAATGGAAGCACCACCTCGGATGTTCAAAGCCATCAGGTGGTGGATTTCGGCATGATTTTGCAGCAGGGGAAATGGGGGGCCGGGATTCTGATCGTGGGTCAGCCCATGGAGGTGAAAACGGGAGATAGAATCACGGGGTTTTCTTTCGTCACTCCCACCATCGCTTTGGGCCGTACCTTTATGGATCGCCAGCTGAATGTGGCCTTAGCTATTAAAAACGCTACTTTGGAGATCAAAGACAAGGCAAGCGGCGATAATCTTTTTAAATCGGGGGGTTCCGGAGCGGAGATAGGTTGTCTCTGGAATTCTGGACGGGGGCCTTTGCGGTTGGGATTTACTTATCAAGGGCGAAGCAAGCAAGACCAGGATTTAGACCTGACTTCCTCCACGCCTACAAGGGTGGCCGGCTTGATCGTTCCGCGAGAGGTGGAGCTGCCTTGGAAAATTTCTTTAGGAACCTCCTATGTCTGGCCTTCTGTTTTAAACGGCAGGAAATTTTTATTGAGTTTCCAGGGAACGTTCATAGGGGAATCCCGAAATGCCTATGGCGTTGATTCTTTTTTGGAACAGAAGATTCAGCCTGTGGGGACAAAGACTGTTTTTTCTCCGCGCATGGGAGGAGAATTGGAGCTGATCCCCAAGAAGATCCGTGGAAGATTGGGAAGTTATTTTGAACCTTCTCGGTTTGAAGGGATTTCGGGGCGGACCCATGTGACGGGCGGTTTCGAATGGGGATTCTCCGATTGCTGGATGGAGCCTGGAAGCTCTTTGTCCCTCCTGTATGCGTTTGATATTTCCAAAGGCTACGCCAACCACTCCATTTCCCTCGGCATCTGGCGGTTTTGAGCTATTTATCAAAAGACCGACTTCTAGGAGTAACCAGAAATTTAGAAAATGCGTTTCCCTGTTACTTCGACTTGTCTTGTTTTTCGACCACTAAAAATCCAGTAGTGTTTATTTTGCAAAACCTGCCTTCCTGTATTGGACCGAACACAGTTTCCCGAAGGACCTATCTCAAAGAAGGTCTTTTGACCCTTCCAGTTTACCGATTGATATAGTATTCTTTTGTTATGCCAGCCGATAATGAGGACAAACCTGCAACTAAGACAGATATTACAAGGCTGAGTCTTGAGATTGTAAAAAATGCTGCCAACACGGATAAAAAAACAGAGACCCTCCAGGCCGAGGTACATAGTGGTTTCGATCGCGTAATAAAAACTATAGACTCCTTCGTTGGCAAGCTAGAAACCTACGAACGTGAGTCTATTACCATTCCCAAAACACTTGATGCCCATGGTGATAAACTCAGAGAACACGAAAAGAGACTGGACTCTCTGGAAGCAAAAGCTTAACTCTTTAGAGAACAAACTTTTCAGGATCGGGCAGGGAGAAGCGAAATCACCCGCTTTGCGTAGAGTTTTAGCACGTTTGGAAATAGCCTATACAGACTAACAGAAACCATGTTTTTTCAGAGTGAGTTTCGGCCTTGCTTCAACTAATGTTGATTCGCGTGCCTAATTTTTTAGTTTTTGCCTATTTGGTCTAAGCTGGATGAGAGCAGAAATGTTAAATGTCAAGATTTGATCCCAGTTCCTATATTTTGGGAGTATACGGAAGCTAGAAACTAGCCGAAAGAGAAATCCTCTGGGCGTTGCCAAGCTCTCCCATGGGCGTGAAGGCGTAATCAATTCCGTAGCCCCTGAGCTTCAAGCCGAATCCGGTCCCCAGGCCCGCAAGACCTTCTGTGCTTCGAAGGTTCTTTTGGCCCTGCGCCGCCAGGGCCCCGAGATAGCCTGCCCGAAGGGTCAGCGCAGAGAAAAGGGCATACTCCGTGCCAATCGAAACTGTCGTTCTCTTGTCATGAGGCATGTGCTTTAAGTCCAGGGCCAGAGCCATACCTAGGTGCAGGTGGTAGGTAAATCCAGTAGCAAAAGTCAGGGGCAGTGGAGAGCTTTCTTCGATGAACTTAAGCCCCGGCCCTAGATTCTGCACCGCCAGGCCGAGATTCAAGCCCGCGATGGGTGTCCTATGTAGGGCTCCGAGATCTACAGCCCATCCCTGTGCCTTCACATCTGAGATTTGGCTCTGGAGGTATTTGAAATTGATCCCCAGTCTAGTCCCGGATGGGATGGGGCGGCCATAGGCAATATTTAGGGCCATGTCCGAGGCTCCGAAGGAGCCAGAAGCTGAACGGTCCGCGCTTCTGGATTCGATCTTGGCTTGAGATAGGTAGTTAATCCCCAGCCCGAACGTTCCAATGCTTGTGGGATGAGCATATCCCAGAAAGTCATAACGGGTGTCCGCGAACAGCTCCGCGTGCATGAGGCCCACCTCGCGCTTGGAAAGTTGCGAGAGTCCGGCCGGGTTCCAGGCAATGGCGTTGATATCGTTGGCGATAGCTGTGAAGGCGTTCCCCATCCCAATTGGCCTGGCCCCCACCCCGATCTTTAAGAACGAGGCCGTGCTGCCTCCTGCCATAGTCTGGCCTGACAGGGAAAGCAATAATGCAAAGGCTATTTGATGACTGCGCATTTCCCGATCCTCTTGAGGGTCTCAGATCCTTTCTTGGCCATCACGGCAAAAACGTACACCCCGCTTCCCACACCCGATACGTCCCACACATACTCGTAGGCATACTGTGGGCCCTGGCCGTCGTTAATAACGGGGGGCGTCCCCGTCAGTGAGGTTTCATGGACCTGGCTTCCCGAGATGTCGTAAATTCGCAAGTTCACCTTCTCCGCAACCCCGACCTCTATATGAAAAATTGGATTCTGGCCTTTGGCCGGGTTGGGGAAGCAGTAGACATCCCCCAGTTTGAAGGTGAGATCGGCAGATTGAGGCTGAACACCCTGAGGGGAAATGGTGCCTTGGGTGGGGACTATCGCCGTGGTGGTGGAAGCGATGGACTCCAGGTATGTCTGGCGTACGATCTCCATAAACCGGACATTGCGTTTGAATAAACGGATGTCCCATTCTGGTTCATCGCCCCAGATCAATGGACACAGACAGAGCAAAAGGAAAGGAAGGGAGATGAAATGGTTTTTTAGCAAAAGAGTCTTTTTCATGATTCCAGCTTTGCAACAATGAACTCCGCGTTGACCTTCAGTAGGAAGTATGCGTTATCGTTGAGCTTCTTTCCACGCAGGGCCTCCAGCTCCTTGATGAAAGCCTTGAGCTGGTTGATCGCGGTTTTATCCTGGTTGCGCTTCACCGCAGCTTTGGCGGCTTCCAGCTTGGCGTTCAGGCTCTTGACGATTCCGTCCACGCCCGGACCGAAAATCCAGCCTAGGGAGACGGATTGGTGTTTGAGGGAGATGAGATTATCAATTAGCGTTGAGGGCTCAAGAGAGCGTGGTGCAATAGGCCCGATAGTGGATGTAGTCAGTTTAATCTGATCTGCAATTGACCTGATTCTAGCCACATCCTCTGCGGTTGCTTCCTCCACAGGGGTTTGCTCAAATAAGGGATGCAAAGCCATGCTTCTTATACCTGGAATTCCTCTACTTTGAAGCGTGAATCCACCTAGGACCTTGCCTGGAGCAATTTGTGCTTGAGACTCGACAGCGCTCCAACGGGCTGTCAATTTTGTGGTGAAACCAGAAATCCATTTTTCTGGATCAGGCGCATGAAACGCAACTGGAACGACAAGGCTGCCATCAACTGGTATGCCTTCCACAAAACTAGCATCATTCGTTAAACCCTCCAATCCTAATTTAACACTTTGTGGTTCCCTGAAGATGTCTACTTCGATCCGTTTAATCTTCCCTGTATTTGAAATTGAATTAAAAATTTTATACGAGTATAGGAAGATTCCTCCCGTGGAAAGCTGCACTTCAACCTCAATTACCACATGCTTCAATATTGGGAGCGTTTCACCCGGTAGTAACTGAGCTTTCGTCAAATTGGTCGAAAGTAGACACAATCCAAAGATAAGCGAACTCACAATCTTATATCCCATGTTCTCTTTTCTCCTAGAACTCATAGTGAATTCTTGAGGTGTCTGCTGGGCCAGCACAGGGGGGCGGTCTGATTGCTCGTTCCACAATGCGATCTCCTCCCTTGTGCGCCATAATTTCATCTAAGAGTTCCTGGTTTACCAATATAGATCCACCCACAAAAGTCGCACATCTGTCAATGTCAACGCTACGGCCCTCTCGATGTAAGCTGTGGGGTAGGCGCCAGTTCCCGTCAAGATCAAATAGCCCCCCCAATATCAGGCTCATATCATTGATGCCAAGTATGTGGCCTCTGGTTCGATTAAAATAGGAGACGACTGCAGTCGTGGCTCCAGCGATGGTAAATATTAAGGCAAAGTGATTCGCCGTGTGGGACGAGGTTTGACCTGTAAATTCATACATCGTCGGTGTTCCACTGGGAGGAGCGAGTGCTAACCCCGGAACCCTCACCTCCAGCGCCGCTGAAGTTGAGACGCTGGGCGTATCGGTCAGATGCGCCTTGATCGTTTCCAATCCCCCGAACTCACTGGCGGTATAAGTAGCCGTGAGTCTGCCATCCAGTCCCGTGGTTCCATGCGCTGGGCTGGCCACGATGATCCCCTCACCCGAGAAAGTGCCGGTGGGCCTGCTGCCGTCATGGTCGTGCCCCCCGGAATTGGCCAAGGGTTGAGCAGTCAGCGTGATGTTGATGTCGGGCGTAACCTCACCGGAAGCCTTGCGGGCCTCCACCGTCACTTGGGTTTGCCCCCCTGGAAACACAGCGGCCGGCTCCAGAATGATCGAGAGCGCGGTCTCCGGCGCTCCTTGGCGGAATTTAGCGACAATGATATCCTCTAACAGGGACGCGGTCGTAGCAATGTCGCCGACCACGTAGACATTGCCCTCCTGGTCCACGTCCGTCCCGGTTCCTTCCGCACAACAGACACTCCTCAAGGTTGTGGTGGACCATAAAAGGGTACCATCAGGTCCGACCTTGGATATCAGGACGTCGTTGGTGGGGAAGCTAACCCCGGCAGGAATGTAGAAGTTGCCGGTTGCATCGGAAGCTGAGCTGCCCGTGAAACCGCGCGGGGGAAGCACCTTCTTGATTAGGGGAACTCCATCCGGTGAAAGCTTGCCGTAAAGAAAACCCCTCTGAAGAAAGCCGGTCGCAATATCAAAGGAGCCCCATTCGCCGCCGCCAGTCAGTATGTTGTCCGCAGGGTCGATGCTGACTCCCGTGGCAAATCCGGCCTCAAAGGAGACTACCCTGGTCGTGTCACCTCGAAAAGGCACAAGATCTGCTTTGAAAAACCGCTTGAAAAGCAATGCGCCTCCTGGATCAAATTTCGCAGCCATGAATTCTCTGAAGTCACGGAAAACAACCAGGGGCTCCAGCTGGAAATGGGAGCCCGCCAAAACTAAATTCCTTTGGGAATCTATGGCCGCGTCCATAGCAAAGGTTTCCACGGCCAAGGGAGCCCCATTGAACGCGGTCACCGTTCCCTCATCTATCCTGCGGTCCCACCGGAATACTCCCTCGCTATCGACTTTGAAGACATAAGTGTCTGAGTGTAAAAATCTCCCTTCTGATACCTCACCCACCCCGTACGCGTTGCCCAGGTCATCCACCGCTATGGAATGACAAAATACCTGCGGGAGCCCCGCAGTAACCACTCTGTTCCATATGAGGTGCCCAGCAGGATCCAACTTTAAAACTCGGCAACCTGAGGGGCTAAAAGCGCTTATCGGGCTCACTATGTAAATATTGCCCTCCGGATCGGTATCAATTCCCGTAGCCTGGTCATAATCCCCTCCGTCAAAGGTGATATTCCACACCGTATTACCATCCGGGTCGAGTTTAATGATTCTGGCATCCCAGGCTCTCGGATAATCCTTTCCGGGTGCTGGCAGGAAAGAAGCCCCGGCCACCACAATGAATCCTTCCTTATCCACCGCCACATCAAAGGCAAAATCCCTAACTCCACCCTCAAAGATTCTGACCCACACCGGCTGTGGCGGGGGCTCTTGGGATGCCAAGAGGGGGGAGATGTGAAAAAACAGAAAGATCGGCGCGAACACCCCAAAAAATCTCTGGCCCTGTTGGAGCATACTCATCCTTAACCCTGAAACTTTCTCATGATGTTTTCTCCTGTATTAATTGTTCCATGTTAGCATCCCATGGAAATCGCGCACATATCAAAGTAAAACCGAACCGCCGACCACAACCACAGACCCTTGTGTATCCACGGAAACGTCAAAGGCAAAGTCTCGGGGAGGGCCAGAAAATAGTTTTTGTACCCAGACCAGCTTGGGAGGGGATTCTTGGGAAAAGGCAGGGATAAAATTGAGAAGGATAAGCAGTAGAGTTATGGGTAAGTTCCTTTTCACTTTCACGCCTCGACGTTCCATTTAAGATTAAGGACGGCCCAATCACGCTTTGTGAATTTTAACTGGGCCGGCTTAATCTCCTCCCAACGAAAGCTCTACAAGCAAAACAGCTCCTCCTTCAAGGCCCTACGTTGGGTCCCAGAGGAGAAACCTCGTTCACTCTCCCAGTGAAAAGACTAGCTCAAGAATAGGATAATATCAAGGAAGATAAGGTATCTAGAAGGTGTCTTTATTTAAGGTAGAAACTGCAGGCCTTCGCTCCGGTGGGTGACGAGGCAGGTGCTTCCTTTGAGGCCTAACTTATAGCGGAGTCCCTTTTGTCAAGCAGACTGGAGTTTTAAGAGCAGAAGTATTTGGAGCTGTTGGAGAGGGCAGGGGAGGAGATTTTGGCGTATTTATAAGCATGGAAGATGCTAAAATAAACTCAAATGCTTAAAACTAGCTGTCTCCTTCTTCTACTCTCACTAGCAGGTTGTGCAACAGCTAGAAAGCTTGGTGACCTCGCAAAAGATTATCCTGCTCCAAACACGAAATACAACTACTACGAAGGCAAACACGAAACCGCCCAG
>JACQJN010000293.1 GCA_016205085.1 Elusimicrobiota bacterium
GCCTTAAAAAAGACATCTTGGTCTCCCCGACATAATCCACGCCCAAAACATAGTTGATCCCAGCCTCAGGATTCACCAGGATCATCCGCTCCGGCAGTCTTTCTTTAGCAGAGGCCGAAGCATGCTCGAGCCACTGCGGAAAGTAAATGGTTAGGATATCGGGTTCCTTCGCCGGATTCCTTTGAGCGGAGCCGGCCGGGAACAGTGTTTGAAACCACAAAAGAGCGATGCGGGCATACTGCTTGGGAATCAGAAGCCTTACATGGAACTGCATCTGGGCATTGCTGCCTATCATTCTATCGAAACTCAGCCAATCCACTTTCCCCATTTGGCCATGGACCGTCTCCAGAGCCAGTTTGGTCAAATCCGAATCCGCTTTTTGCTGAAACCGTCCCACCTTAAAACCATTGTCTTCATAGACGAATGTGCTCTTGGCGCTGCGAGACCCGGCCTTGCGGGTATAGTAACAGGGAGCTCCGGAAGCCGCTGTTTTCTCTTCAAAAGCAGCGAAGGATCGAACCTCCGCTTGAGATGGATTGTTAAGAACCGATATTTGGGGAAAAACCTTTGTCCACAACGAAGTCGCAACACTCATTTTAACCTCCAGTCTTTTTTGCCGTTCCGGGATACCGATTTTACCGGAAATATGACGTGGGTCAGTTCATAGGGCGAGAACCACAGTTTAATTTCCCGTTCAGCCTCCTGAGGATCGGAAGAGGCATGAATCACATTCTCAATCTGTCCCTTGGTGGTGACCCGCCCATAGGCCCCGCGAAGACTTTTAGGATGCGCCTGTTCCGGATTGGTGGCACCCGCAATCTCCCGCACCTTGGCGATAACATCCTCACCCTGATAAACGATTGCCAGGACTCCGCTGTGCTCTTCCCCGTGCAAGCGCCCTCGGATATATTTAATCAGTTCTTCAAAAAAGGGTTTATCGCTCAAACTCTTGTAATGCTCCCGAGCTAATTTTTCCGAAACTTTCACCACTTTGGCTCCCACCATTCTCAAATGGGCATGCGCCAAACGGTTGATGATATGGCCCGCAACCCCCCTTTGAAGGGCATCCGGCTTGATCAGAACCAAAGTCTGTTGGAGAGACATAGGCAGGAAATTACGGATATTTTAAGAAAAATGAGCCCTCAGGGGCAAGCCCCCTTGAATTGACTCGGATAAACCAAACTAGTAAACTGGGAAACATGGCGACGATATTGATCGTGGAAGACGATTCCAACATGGTTCAGCTCCTGAAAACGGTGCTGGAAAAAGACGGCCATGCCATCCGGGAGGCCTATGACGGCTCGGAGGCTTTGGCGATGATGGGAATAGATCCTCCCGATTCCAACATGCCCCTTCCGGATTTGATCATTCTGGATGTGATGCTTCCTATCATGGATGGTTTTACATTTCACAACCGCCTCCTGGAAGAAAAAACCACGCGCACCATCCCCATCATCCTCCTGACCGCCAAGGGCCAGATGAAGGAAGTTTTTGCCATGTCTCCCAATGTAAAGTTCTATATCGAGAAACCCTTTGACGTCAAAAAACTCAGGGAAGCGGTGAACGCCCAGCTCAAGAAATGATCCCACCACCTCTCTGCTGGCCACAGACCAGCCAAAACAATAAAACGATTTGCTACAACAAATCGAGAGAGGTGGTGGGATGACCACGAAGATACTGGTGGTGGACGATGAAAAGGATGTGGTCACCCTGGTCAAATTTCTCCTGGAAAAAGACGGTCACATTGTGCTGGAGGCCTCCAATGGAGAAGAGGCCCTGAAGGTGGCAACCTCCTATTCTCCCGATTTGATTATCCTAGACATCATGATGCCGGTCATGGATGGATATACGCTCAATTCCAAGCTTCAAGAGAATCCTTCCCTGAGCTCTATTCCCGTCATCGTTTTAACCGCGCGCGGGCAAATGAAAGATTTATTCTTGATCGCTCCCAATGTCACCGCCTTTATCGAAAAACCCTTTGATCCCAAACAATTAAGAGATCTGATCCAAACAACTCTCAACAGAAAATCAAAACGAGATTAAGAGATTCCGTAGTTGGAATGGAACCTTTAGCTGAAATCATAATCAAGAAACAGGAAAAACTAAAAGAATTGCGGGCTCGCGGAATAGACCCGTATCCACCCCGCTATTTAAAAACCCATTCCGTCAAAGATATTCTCTCCCTTCCCCTGGGTGGTTCGGCGCGCACGGCAGGCAGGCTTATCCTTATCCGGGAAATGGGCAAGGCCTCCTTCGCCCACCTCCAGGATTCCACCGGCCGGATTCAAATCTATCTTAAGCGGGACAAATTGGGCCCGGAATCCTACGACTTTTTTAAAAAGGATCTTCACATCGGGGACTTTATCGGCGCGGAAGGAGCCATTTTTAAGACCAAAACGGGAGAAACCACATTAGAAGTAAATTCCCTGACCCTCCTGGCTAAAGCCCTGCGCCCTCTACCTGAAAAATGGCATGGACTCAAAGACGCGGAACTCAGATACCGCCACCGGCACCTGGACCTCATTGCCAATTCCGAAATACGAGCCCTTTTTGAAATCAGATCCAAAATCATCTCAGCCATCCGCGAAGTCATGGACGGCCTCGGTTTTTTAGAGGTGGAGACCCCCGTTCTTCTATCCCAGGCGGGTGGAGCCGCCGCCAGACCTTTCACCACATTCCACAAAGCCCTGGACTCGGAGCTCTGCCTTAGAATCGCAACGGAACTTTATCTTAAACGGCTCATCATTGGCGGCTTTGAGAAAGTCTATGAAATCGGCAGGATATTTAGGAATGAAGGCATAGACACCCGCCACAATCCCGAATTCACGATGCTGGAGGCCTATCAAGCCTACGCCGACTACCATACCATGGCGGAGCTCCTAGAGAAAGTCATTGTCCGTTCGGCGGAAGCCGTGGGAAAGAAGGACATAAAGCCGCCTTTTGCCCGACTCTATCTCCCCGATCTGTGGAAAACTCACTGCGGAGAGGACATCCACCAAATCCTCTCCGGCAAAACTTTTAATCGGCCCCATCTCATTGCCCTGGCCAAACGGCACGGCATTTCCATGGAGGACACCACCCCGAGTGCCAAAATATTTGAAAGGCTGTTTGATACCCGCATCCTTCCGCATCTTAAAGAACCGGCCTTTATTTTAGACCATCCTACCGCCATCACCCCCTTGGCCAAATTAAAATCCGGAGAGGAATCCTTGGTGGAACGGTTCGAATTCTTCTACAACAGCGAAGAATTGGCCAATGCCTATACCGAGCTCAACGATCCCGTAGACCAGAGAGAGCGCTTCATGGAACAGACCCGTCAAAAAGAAGCGGGAAGGGATGAAGAAGCGGAAATCCTGGATGAAGATTTCGTCCAAGCCCTGGAATGCGGCATGCCTCCCACGGGAGGAATTGGAATAGGAATTGACCGCCTGGTGATGGTTCTTTCAGGCAAGGAATCCATTCGGGAAGTAATCCTGTTCCCCGCATTAAAGCGTGAAACATAATGCCCTTTGAGCTCTTCGTCGCCCTGCGTTACTTAAAAGCAAAGCGTAAAGGGCTTTTTGCCGTCATCACCACAAGCATAGGAATCTCAGGCGTGGCGGTGGGGGTGACGGCGCTTTTGACAACCCTCTCCGTCATGAATGGATTCCAAACCGACATCCAGAAAAAAATCATAGGGGCCCAAAGCCATCTCACCATCTACGGACAAATGGATGAGAAAGAAGCCCGGGAACTTAAACAAATCCTAGCCGGCTATAAAGAAGTGGCAGCCTCCAGCCCCTTTCTTTTGGGACAGGCCATTCTCTCCTATCGCGGACGCTCCATTGGAGTCATCCTCAAAGGCCTGGACCCTCAACAAGAGCCTCAAGTTAATGAATTGCATAAATCCGTGATCCAGGGGCGTTGGGAATTGGGAAAAAACGATCTGATCCTGGGCAAGGAGCTGGCTAAAAACCTAAACATAGGCCTGGGAGCGCAACTGCTTTTGATCTCGCCCCAAGAAATTGCCACCCCCCTGGGCACCTATCCCAAAATGCAAAAATTCAAGGTGACCGGCATGCTCCACACGGGCTACTATGAATTTGACAACACCATGGCCTACACAAGTCTTTCCTCCGCCCATGCCTTCCTGGGACACGATTCCGCCAGCGGCCTCCAAGTCAAACTGCAAAATCTATATCAAGCTCCAAAAGTATCCCGTGAAATTCAGCAAAAAGTAGGCTGGAAATATACGGTTCGCACATTCAGCCAGATGAACCAGACATTATTTGCCGCGCTGAAACTGGAAAAAATCGTGATGTTCATCATCCTGACGCTCATCGTCCTGGTCGCAGCCTTAAACATCGCTTCCAATCTCATCCTCCTGTCCACCGAAAAGGTTCGGGACATGGGAGTGCTGAGGGCTCTGGGAGCCACTCCCCGAACTATCTCCAAAATATTCTGGTGGGAGGGAAGCTTAATCGGAATCTGCGGGATAGGACTGGGGCTGGGGCTGGGACTCCTTCTGTGCTGGATCATCGCCAAGTACCCGATTGTAGAGCTACCGGGAGATATCTACTACCTTACCCGTGTTCCCGTATCGGTCCAAGTAGATGACATTCTCTGGATCTGCTTGGGAAGTTTTGGCCTCTGCCTCCTGGCCACCCTCTACCCCGTCCTCAGAACCTCCCGCATCCCTCCCGCGGAATCTATCCGATATGGATAAAATAGGTCCTATCATAAAAGCGGAGGGGATCACCAAAACCTACGGAGAAGGCTCTCGCCAAGTCTGCGTGCTCAATGGAATAGATCTGGAGGTGAAATCGGGAGAATTCATCACCATCCTCGGACCCAGCGGATCGGGAAAATCCACCCTGCTTCATATCTTGGGAGCCATGGACATGCCCTCCCGGGGAAGGGTTCATCTCTTCGGCAGGGAACTAAATCTGATGGATGAACAGGAACGTTCCCTCTTGAGAAACAGGAAAATAGGTTTTGTATTCCAGTTCGATTCCTTATTGCCTGAATTTACACTGATAGAAAATATCATGATCCCCGCATGCATCGCCAAACAGGATTTATCTTCACGAGCTCGGGAATTGACGGAGCGCTTTGGACTGTCCCAGCTGCAC
>JACQJN010000297.1 GCA_016205085.1 Elusimicrobiota bacterium
AGGCGGCCCGCCTGAGGGATAAGGAGAAGGAACTCAGAAAACAGCTGGAGGAAATGAAGAAAAAGTGGCGGGAAAAAAGGGATCAGACGACGCCCAATATCACCCCTGAAGACATCGCCATGGTCGTTTCGAAATGGACCGGCATTCCTGTCAACCGCTTGACCGAGACTGAGACGGAAAAGCTGATGCACATGGAAGGGGAGATTCATAAGCGGGTGGTGGGCCAGGAGGAAGCCATCAAGGTCATCTCCCAGGCGATTCGGCGCAGCCGCA
This sequence comes from Elusimicrobiota bacterium, assembly GCA_016205085.1. Classification (GTDB taxonomy): domain Bacteria; phylum Elusimicrobiota; class Elusimicrobia; order JACQJN01; family JACQJN01; genus JACQJN01. The sequence continues at coordinate 274 of JACQJN010000297.1, forward strand.
CGGGCCTGAAAGATCCCAGGCGACCCATCGGCACATTTCTCTTTTTAGGGCCCACGGGAGTGGGGAAGACGGAGTTGGCAAGGGTTTTGGCGGAGTTTTTGTTCGGGAACGAGGAGTCCATGGTACGCATCGACATGTCGGAATATATGGAAAAGTTCTCTGTCTCAAGACTCATCGGGGCTCCTCCGGGCTATGTGGGATACGAGGAGGGGGGGCAGTTGACAGAGGCGGTTCGGCGCAAGCCTTACTCGGTGGTTCTCCTGGATGAAATTGAAAAGGCTCATCCGGACGTATTCAATATTCTGCTACAGGTGATGGATGATGGAATTTTAAACGACAACCTGGGACATAAGGTCAGTTTTAAAAATGCGGTGATCATCATGACGTCTAACGTGGGGGCTCGGTTGATTTCTAAGGGAAAGTCCCTGGGTTTTGTCCCGCAGGAGGATGCCCAGAAGGATTATGCCCACATGAAGGATACGGTGATGGAAGAGGTCAAGCGTGTTTTTAATCCTGAATTCGTCAACCGTATCGATGAGATCATTGTATTTCATCCGCTCTCGGAGCAGGATATGGACAAAATTTTGGAAATCATGCTCAAGCGTGTGTCTGAGAAGATTAAAAACCAAGGATACACCATCCATCTGAGCGAGGAAGTCAAGAGGCACCTTGTGACGACCGGATTTGATGCCAACTATGGGGCCCGCCCTCTTCAGAGAACCATTCAGAGAGTCCTGGAGGATCCGTTGGCCGAGGAGATTCTCGGTAAGAAATTTCAGCCGGGTTCCGCCGTTTACGTTGAATTTGACGATTCTTCCAAGAAGCTTCTCTTTTCCTCCAAACCTCTCGCCAAGGTTAAGTAAAATTCTTCCCTAAAAGTCTTGAAAATTTTTAGTTTTTCTGTTATCCTAACAGCAGGGGGCTTGCAATGATTTCTGTACCTACTTTGCCGCTTTGGCAGAGACGCGTGCTTTTATGTGGGTCTTTTCTGGTGGGTTATGGGATGACCTGCGTCAGCCGCGGCGTGGCTTCGCGGTGGTTGAAAACCACCCTTCCCCCTCCCACTGTTCCCATCTACCAAAAAGCCAATATCCTGGATACTGCGCCTGATGAAGCGTGGCAGGAACTGGTACGTTCTTTGATGGCGGAGGCCTTGGGCTATCGCGGCCGGGTGGGAATCTACATCAAGGACTTGGACCGCGGCAAGATATGGGCCTACCATGCGGATGATTTATTCCCAAGCGCTAGCCTCATCAAGGTTCCCGTGATGGCGGCCGTCTTTCAGAAGATTGCGGGTGGAGAAATGCATCTGGATGCCAAAATGACCCTGCGTCGCCGATGGCGCACGGGGGGATCGGGAAGCCTGAAGTGGTACAGGGACGGAGCCACATTCGCGGTGCGGGAGTTGATGGAGCACATGATCACCGAGTCGGACAACACCGCGCAGAGGATGTTGGTGGATTCGGTGGGTTTTTATTATCTCCAACAGCAGTTCCCAAAATTTGGACTTACCTATACCCAGATTAATCCCGAAGGTTTGAGTTTGACCAGCGGCAAGGTCACCTATGAAAATTACACCACCGCCAGAGAGATGGCCGGTCTTTTGGAGAAGATGTACCATGGAGAGCTGGTGAACAAGGTGTCTTCGGAGTTGATGCTGGACATCATGAAGAGACAGAAGAACGCCAGCCGTTTGGCGAAGGGACTTCCCACGGGTTGGGAGATTGCTCATAAGACGGGACTTTTACGTCGGGCTTGCCACGACATTGGCGTTGTTTTTACGCCGCACGGAAACTATGTGATTGCGGTGATGACGGGACAGAATGTCAGCTACAGAACGGCCAAAAATTTCATTTCTAGATTGGCCAAACTTACCTATCGGCACTACGGCGGGGAACCTCAGGACCTCGCTTCCGTGAAGGGAAGATTCCCCAAATCTTAAACTGAATTTTCTGGGTTAATCCCTCCAAATTTTGTAGAATAGAACCGGTTCTTCTTCCGTGAATCCACATCAATTCAACCCTCCCAGAGGAGTTTAGGTATGGCAAAAGATGAAAGAGCGAAGGCATTGGAGTTGGCTTTGACGCAGATTGAAAAGGCTTTCGGCAAGGAAGCCATTATGAAGCTTGGAGAGAAGTTTGCTAAAACAAAAGTGGAGGTGATTTCAACCGGTGCACTGCCTTTGGATATCGCTCTTGGAGTGGGAGGTCTTCCCCGTGGGCGCATCGTGGAGATATTTGGGCCTGAAGCTTCTGGGAAAACGACATTGAGCCTGCAGGCTGTTGCGCAAGCCCAGAAGGCGGGCGGAACGGCCGCTTTTGTGGATGCGGAGCATGCCCTGGACCCCGTTTATGCCAGGAAGTTGGGGGTGGATGTGGACAATCTTCTGATCGCCCAGCCCGATTCAGGAGAACAGGCCATGGAGATTGTGGACCGACTGGTTCGGTCGGGAGCCTTGGATGTTATTGTGGTGGATTCGGTGGCGGCCTTGGTTTCCCGGGCCGAGATAGAAGGAGAAATGGGAGATGCGCATGTGGGGCTTCAGGCCCGACTCATGAGCCAAGCTCTAAGAAAATTGACGGCCACCATCTCGCGCTCTAAAACGTGTCTTATTTTCATCAACCAGCTGCGGCAGAAGATCGGTGTGATGTTTGGCAACCCGGAGACGACCCCGGGGGGCTTGGCGCTTAAGTTCTATGCCTCGATCCGGTTGGACATTCGGCGCATTGAGAATTTAAAGCAGGGAGATATCGTAGTGGGAACCCATGTGAGGGTAAAGGTGCTGAAAAATAAGGTGGCGCCGCCCTATCGTCAGGCGGAGTTTGATATGTTGCATGGGGAAGGTATTTCTCGCGAGGGTTGTTTGATCGATATGGGAGTGGATTCCGGCGTGGTCGAGAAGAGCGGCACCTGGTTCCTTTATAAAGGGGACCGGTTGGGACAGGGGCGTGACAATGCCAAGGCGTTTTTAAAGGAGTCTCCTAAAATAGCCTCTGAAATTGAGTTGGCCATCAAGGCCAAGCACGCTCCCAGCCCGGATGTCCCCGCTTCTAAAACTTCCGAACCGGCCGCTCCGGTGGCTGCCGCTGTTGCTGGGAAAAGATAACGGATTACTGGATCCATTTTTAAAACATCTCTCCTTAGAGAGGGGCCTTTCCTCCAATACCCTCAAGTCCTATCGGTACGACTTGTTAGGTTTCTTTGAGTTTCTTAGGTTACACCAAATTCATCCCAAACAGGTTACCTCTGACCTTCTTTCGGATTATTTTTGGAAGATCAAATCCCAAAAGGACTTAAAGCCCACCACGCTGTTTAGAAAAATGGAATCTCTCCGGACATTTTATCGCTATGCCGTGACGGAGTATGGCTGGATGGAGGACCCTACCCTTCATCTAAAGACACCCCACTTGCCGGACAGAGTCCCGTCTGTGCTGGGTATCGCGGAGGTGGAAAGGCTTTTGGAGGCTGTTGGGGATGACGGCAGTTTCGGCTGTTTGAGGGCGCGCGCGATCTTGGAGCTTCTCTACGCTACCGGGATGCGGATATCGGAGCTTTTAAACTTAAGGCCGGAGTCCGTCAATTTGGAACAGGGGTGGGTGCGTGTTTTTGGGAAGGGGGCCAAGGAGAGGCTCATCCCCATTCATCCAAGAGCTCGACTTATTTTGCGCAGATATATGGCAGTCCGCCAGGAGGTTTTCGGCAAAAGGAAAAAAAGCCCGGAGTCGGAACTTTTTTTAAGCCGCTTGGGTAAAAGGCTAAGCCGGGTTCAATTTTGGAGAGATTTAAAAGAAATTGCGCGGCAGGCGGGGCTGGATCAGAATGTTTTTCCGCACCTTCTGCGGCACACCTTTGCTTCCCATTTGTTGGAGAGGGGGGCGGATTTAAGAGCCATCCAGGAGATGCTGGGCCACTCCAGCCTCACCACGACCCAGATCTACACCCACGTCAAGCCTACCGCCTTAAAAAACTCCCACCAGAAGTTCCATCCCCGGGGATAGATTTTCCAGCCAGGCTAGTAGATATTTTCTGTGGTGGGATGGGGCCAAAACTGAGGAACCAGTCGTGGAATCGAGACTCGCTGAAATGATTTCCCGTCTTGCGTCTGTACTTTTCCTTTAACTTCTCAATTTCACGCTTTCCCAGGCTGTAGGTGATGGCCTGGGTGGGCCATTTGGAATAACGGAAGGCTTCGCCTTTTGCCGTTTTAGGATCTAGAAACGCATTCTTTTCCAGAAATTTTGCCGCTTGTCTAAGGCTCATCCCGTAACAGTGAAGCCCTATATCCACCACGATGCGAGAGGCTCTCCAGGCTTGGCCCACCCACTGAAACAGTTCCTCCCGGCGGGAATAAAACCCATGCTGACGCATCAGTTCTTCGGCATAATGGGCGTAGCCTTCCACGTTGAGACTCTCCCCCCAGTTTTTGGGGTCTCCTTTTAAAAATCGCACCACCGGGAGCTTGGGATTCGCCGTTTGCCACAGAAAATACTGCATGTCATGGCCCGGGAACGCTTCATGCACTGCGGTGCTCACCGCGTGGTACAGGGCGTGGGCTTTTAGTTTCTCCTTGTCTCCTCGGCTGGGGGTGACCAGAAAAGCCCCTTTTCTCTTGGAGTTAAAGGGAGGGGCGGGGTAGTAGGCGGCGGTGGTCAAGGCTTCTCCCATGCCGGAGGGGGTTGGGATCAGCCTCAAGGAGTATTGAGGAATTCTGGAGAAAAGATTTTGGCGGCGCACGAATTCTTGAGCCCGGTCCGTAAAGCGCCTGTAGACTTTAAAAAGGTGCTCATCGTCCCTGGGACAGAATCCCGAGAGATGTTTTAAGATTTGAGGCAGGGGTTCCTTCCATCCTTGCGAGCGGACGATATTTCGCATTCGGGCGTGGATGTTTTTAAGAAGACCGTATCCGAATTTTTGCAGTTCTCCGGGAGATTTAGAAATTCCCAGACCTAGGAGGAGCCGGGTGCGATACTCCTTCTCTCCAATGGCGTAGGCCGTATGACTCATGGGGAGAAACTTTCTCTGGATGGAAAGATGGAACCTCCTTAAAGCTTCTGCGGCCGCACATGAGGCTCGATCCATTTTATGCAGAAATTCTTGGGTGGTGCGACTACCTAAGCTCTTCAGGGCTCGGGTTCTTATAGATTCAAAATGTTGGACAATGGAATGCAAGGATTTCGCCAGATCTTTGAGGTGATTCCTGTCATAATGGAGTTTGTGTTTCCCGCGTTGGGAAGCGTGTGAGGTCAGACGGCCTAGAAAGGAGGGTAATGCCAGGATCCTTTCGATTATATCTTCCCATTCCTTTAAAGAAGCAGCCCAGACTTCTTGAGCGGTGAGAGTTTCATAAATTTCGGAGATATGTTCCAGGTCGGAGGCATGCTCCGGCCTGTCCCTCAAAAGATGCAGGTTGAATCGGCAGAGGGAAAGGATGTGCTTTAAATCCATCCTCTGGTTTTCATTTTTCGTTGACCGTAGGAACTGACGGGCTGTTTCTGCGGAATTCCTGTAGAATAGGATCTGTCCGTGGATGCCTTGGGGGGAGATATCTTCTAATTTATGGTCGCAGACCCTCAGACCCAGCCACGTGCCTTCTAGGGGCCGAAGGGCCAGGTGAGCATGGGTGAATCGGGAGAGGAAAGAGGAAATCAGTCTCTCACGTCTCACGTCTTACGTTTCACGTTTCTCGACAATGAGGGTGCCGCCCATTCCACCGCCCGCGCAAGCGGCGATCATGCCATACCTGGATTTGGGGTTGGATTGCAAAGCGTACAGAAGATTCAGGAGGAGTCTTATTCCCGTGGCCCCCAGGGGGTGGCCCATGGCGATAGAGCCTCCATTCGGATTTAGGGCCCCGGACTTGAATTTGGATTCCCAGTCGTGCTTGAACCGCTCCTTCCCTACTTTAAATAGGGAGAGGACCGTTGCGGCGAAAGGCTCATGCAGTTCTATCTGGTCTAGCTGATCGAAAGAAAGACCCGCGCGCTCTAAGGCCACGGGGGCGGCTAGGGCCGGAGAGACGCCCATGTGGGCGGGGTTGTTGCCGTAAAATCCCCAGGATTTTATCTCCGCCAGGATGGGAAGCCGGAGCTCAGCGGCTTTTTCTTCCGTGGTGACAATGACGGCGGTGGCCCCATCGGAGCGGGCGCAGGAATTAAAAAGGGTCACGGTTCCTTTGGTCTTGCCCGATTCATATTTTTTCCCGTCCATGTACTGTCCGAACTGGTTGTAGAAATCCTGAATGGAGTAGCTGGAGTTGTCGAATGCCAAGGGGGCTTTGGCGAACATTTCAGGTTTGGCCACGAGTTCTTCTCTCAAAAAGGGGTATTCGTCTTTTTCCAGGCGAACGGCCCCGTCTTGCTGAAAAGGATTTACGTGGGTCTTATAAAATCCGCTCTTCCAGCCATCGATGCATCGCCTGTAGCTCTCGCGGGCATAGACGTCTTGGGTTTCCCGAGAGATGCCGTAGATTTGAGCGCACACCTCCGCCGTGCCTGCCATATTGATTTGTTTCACGGGATCCGTCAGTCCTTCTTCAATAGAGTCGATGACCGCCACGTCGGGATCCTGAAGCAATGTGGTCCACTTGGATTTCAAAGCATCTAAGGATCGTAATTGCTTTAAATCCCTGGAGCCCCTGAAGCTGTAAGGAAACTGGGACATGGATTCCGTACCGCCTGCGACATAGAGATCGCCTTCCCCGGCCAGAATGAATCTTGCCGCCGCCGACACCGATTCGATGGAGGAGACGCAGTTGTTCTGGACGGTCACAGATTGAACCTTTTCGGGCAAACCGGCCTTCAGGGCTGTGACGCGGGCGATGTTGGGAGCGCTGAAGGATTGGCCCACCCAGCCCACCACGATACCGCTGACTTTTTCTGGATCGAGGGAGGTCTTCTGGAGGAGCGATTGGACCGCCGTTTTCATCAATTCCTCCGGACGGATACGGGCCAGGGATCTTGCGATGTGGCCGATGGGCGTCCTCACGCCTCCGCAAAGGACAATTTTCTTGGAGAATGCTTGCATAATGCTAACCCGAACTGCAGTTTTCGGGCTCAAAAGATTATAACTGAAAGAGGGTGAAGACTCAATAGGCCGAATTAGTTTGTCGCATTATTTGGCCAGCCTGGGCCTGTCTGGGATTGTCTGGAATCGGGTCCTGACCAAGTTTGCTAGCGCGGGTCGCCTCTAATCTTCTTTCCAATAAGATTCGGGCTCTGGACCTCAGTCGCTACCCAACTTCTGCTGCGCAGAAGATGGGGTCCCCCGCGACTTCCGGACAGCCCGCTACAGCCAGCAAATCTTGGCCACCCGATTCCCATCTATGCATAGGGTCCCCAGATTCCTGAACAATCTGAATTCCCCAGGGGGTGGCTGGGGATTTGTCCGTAAGCCCCCGTAGGGAGGGGGAAAGCCGCCGCTAGGCGGCGTAGAAGATGGGGAACCCTGGGGTTGCCCTGTTGGGGTGC
>JACQJN010000298.1 GCA_016205085.1 Elusimicrobiota bacterium
GCATTAGAATAGACATAGTTGGAATTCAATACGTTGTTGTCAGATGCATTGCTCACAAAGATACCATTCCCACCGCTGGAGTAGGCATGATTGGACGTCAATGTGTTACCCGAGGAAGTATTCAAATTGATTCCGATACTTGTGTTGCGGTACACTAAATTGTGAGTAAAGGAATTGTTGGAAGCTGAGTTGGAATAGATCCCAATATTCCCATCATGAATGGTGCAGGAGCTGATCGTAGCCCTACTGCCGGATCCCAAATAGATTCCATTATTCAAATAGGCGAACTCACCGTAAGTCAGAACAAATCCCGTGGTGTGCTGGGTCAAGTTTTGGATATAGGCCGTATTTGTGTTGACATCGGTACCGGCGGACCTCACCACCACATTCCGGGTCAGGTTCGCCACCCGGATGGTGGATGTGGCATAATGGTAAAAACTAAAAGTAGAATCTACTCCAATATTCCCTGGTCCACCATCCACCATAATTCTTCTCTCGGTCTGGTCCGTGGCGCTCCTCTCCGTTTGACCCACTGTAATCACATCGTTTAAATTCCACTGCAGGTCACTAAAGGGATTCTCTGAAATATTAAAATAACAAATGTCGTCCGGACATACGGATCCGGGCATGATATTTCCGGTAGCTACCGTAAAAGGAACTTTCCAAGTACCCCTCACCGTAAAATTGCCGCCATCCCTGACAATGAGGCCATACTGTCCCGCATAGGTCCCCGAAGCCAGTACAAGCGTCGCCTTCACAGTCGAGGGAATGGAGCTCGCCTCCGTGCCCATATCTAGGATTCCTCCGGGCTGCACATCCAAGTTCCCTCCGCTCAGGGTGAGGGTATTATAACTGGTCCTGCTGAACTCCAAAGTTCCTAGAACGGTGGTGGTGGAAGCCGCCGCATTTGTCACATCCACCCTCACTTTATGCCCCGTCTGAATGGTCACAGGTGAGCAGGCATCCGGGATTTTTCCTCCCACCCAGGTGGTAGTAACGGACCAATCTCCGGATGCGGCGCTTAACTTTGGCGAACACACATCCACACTGGTTAGATTTGAAAAGACATGGCCTCCTGTCGTCACCGCCACCAGATATCTGTAATTTATGCCAGGGGTTACCCCCGTCTCGGTGTAGGAGATCTGATTGGGCGTAATTATCTGGGTTCCCGCAAGAAGGGTATAGGGCCCGGAGCTGATCTGGCTGCCATACAGCCTAAACCCTAACTCGTTTGTGGCTTTGTCCGTCCATCCCCAATTGACAGTGTTGGCGTTGATGGAGCTGGCCTGGAAATTGGTGGGAGCCTGGGGCCGGCTCTTGGCATTGCCGCCTCCCATGGCCCCTGGTCCGGTTGGGATACGGCGTTTGGCATATTGAACATCGAAGCCTGTCGCATCGTAGTAACTGATGTGAGGAACTCCGAACTGATCCATAGCCAAAGAACTATACTGCCCGACATTCCCTGTGGTATCCGCCACCTCAGTGGTCCAACCAGGTGATTTTGTGGCGTAAATAAGCTCGTTTCTAGAAAGATGAGTATTGTAATAACTGATATGCGGTGTGCCTGCACCATCCAGAATCAAAGAGGTGTAGGACCCAGCACCCATATTAAGTTCTACTGTCTCAGGTGCTCCAAAACCGGAACCAAGCCAGGAGATATATTTAATCTCGCCATCTCCATTTCCCGTCTCATCCTCATAATAACTGATGCGTGGATTCCCGTTACCATCCAAGGCGATAGAGGTATAACCACCGCCCGTTATGTAATCCGCAAGGCTTATATTCCAACCACTCCCTGTCCATTGGGCATATTTAATTGCGACATTACCGGCATCTGCCCGGTAGTAGCTGATGTGGGGATTCCCGGTGCTGTCAATGACGATGGAGGTGTACTGTCCTACGGTTCCCGTCGAATCTACGATCTGTGGAGCGTCCCAACCACTCCCATTCCATCTGATATACCTCAAATTGGCGAGGTCGGCATAGTAACTTATATGTGGATTCATGGAGCCATCTAAAGCCAGAGAAACATATCCCGCTCCTGAGCTGTCTACAATTTGAGCAGAGCCCCAGCCTGTGGCCGTCCTCTTGTTGTACATCAATCGACTAAAATCAACCTCATGATAAGCCACATGCACATTTCCCGTGCTGTCTATGGCCATGGCGCTATGAGTTAAACCTCCAGAAGCCACGCTACCGGCAGTTTCAGGAAAAATCCAGGTGGATCCCGTCCATTTCGTGTACTTGAGATTCCCCCCGTCCACATAGGAAACATGAGGATTTCCTGTGCTGTCTAAAACAATAGAGGTGTAAGTTCCTGCATTGGCCAGAGTCTGGATATCCCACAGGGACAATGTCATCGTGGAGCCCACAAGTACATAGTTGGGCACGCTGTTCCAGTTGAGAGACCCCACTCGGAAGTAGTACAGGGTTCCCGGAGAAAGACCCGAGACGGTCAATGTGCTTGAGTTATAGACATAGCTGGAGCTTGAATAGAGAGTGCCGGTAAAATCGCTGGCTGTGGAGGCCTGTAGAATATACCCCTCCGAGGTCCGGCTGGAAGGACTGACGGGCAGAGCGGGCCAGTTCCAAGTCACAGAAGTCACCCCCACATTGTAGATCTGGGAACTGACTATCACGTTGGCCAGTGTGGATGTGGAGCCCAGGCTTGTATAAGGAGAGGCATCAATCCAGGCGGCGCTGACCCCGAAGTAATAGGTGGTGTTGGGATCTAGAGACTGAGGACTGGCAAATGTGTTGTAGGTGATAGAACTCTTATTGCCTGAGAAAGTATTGGGGAAATTTCCAGTGGAGGCTTCTAAAACATAACTTGTCCCAGGATCGTTTCCGCCACTTCCCCACTGCGCGGTGACGCTGGAAAGATATACCGCCAGGAAAGGCGGAGATACAAAAGTAGGCTGGAAAGGAGCCCATTGGACCTTGTTGCTGCTGCCAATCTCGGAATCGTAAGATTCGCCCCCCCTAACTCCGCCCCATTTCCTCATCGTCCAGTTTAGATTCGTATCACTTACGTCTACCTTCACGTTATAAAGGTAAGGGTAACTCAGTGGGCTGGATTTATTGAACACCAGACCATAGAACGTGGCGCTGCTGTTTAAGCTTCTGGCGGTGATGTATGTGCTTGTGGAGGAACCTCCCTGGCCAGCCTGATCGAATGTGGAGGTCGCCAAAAAAACTGGACCTGACCCACTTAATTGGAGGCCAAGCTCATCGGCATAGTTGACGGTGGAGTAGGCCAAAGTAAACGCTCCCGAATCCACAAATGTGTAGTAGGTGGAGGAGGTGTTGAGTCTCTCCATCAAGGAGTAGTTAGAGGGAATACCTACTAATTGAAATCCGCCTGTAGGATCAATGCTAAGCTTGGAACGCCCTCCCCTGAATGTAGGCGCGGAGTTCCCAAACAAGAGCTTCTTCTGACGATTGGAATCTTTAGAAGCAGCCATCAAAACGAAATCCGCTCTGTCTCCTAC
>JACQJN010000296.1 GCA_016205085.1 Elusimicrobiota bacterium
ATCCACACACCCGGCATCTATGTCCAATGCGTTTTTCTGGGCTCCCACTATAAAAAACCCATCGAAAAAAGAACTATTCAATCTCTACAAACCGTGACGTGAATCGCATGAATAAACTTCCTTTTTATGCCTAAGGTACTCGTTGTCGATGACTCTCCTCTCATGAGAGCCACCATCCGGTCCATGCTGGAGGAAAATGGATGTGAAGTGGTGGGAGAGGCCGTAGACGCCAAAGAAGCAGTCACCCACTTCAAAGCGCTGAATCCTGATCTGGTGACATTGGATCTCATCCTGCCCGGAGACTCGGGTCTGGTGGCCCTTAGAAACATCCGCAAGCTCAATCCTAAAGCGAATGTCCTGGTGGTCACCGCGACGGGACAGGACCAAATAGACAAACAGGCCATCTCTCTGGGCGCCAGGGGAGTCCTTCGCAAACCCTTCGATTTGCAGGAATTAAACACGGCCGTACAGAAAGCGATCGGCAGTTAGTCGGCTAATTTCATGGCCTCCGCAAAACTTACCCCCCAGGAGCAAAAGGCATTAGAAGACCTGATCGACAAGGGAATAGAAAATAGCATCCAGGCTCTAGCCAAACTTTACCATGAGGAATGGTCCATCTCTTCTTCCAGTTTCCGGGGAGGTTCCCCTGAAGACTTTTTCAGCATTTTCAAAGAGGAAGATGACGAAGAGGCGGGTGTCTTTTTTTCCGTACAGGGCGTCCCACTCTCCTTCCTGCTCATTTTCCCCAGGCAGAGCATTCAATCTTTGGTGAATGTCCTGGCCAAGAAGCACCAAGACTCCTTGGGCACTCCTCTTAAAACTCAAGAAGCGGTTTTAGGAGAGGTGGGAAATATTCTAGTCAACAGCTTCTTGGGCAAAGTGGGAGACTTCTTCACTCTCCCGCTGTTTTCTTCCACGCCTCACTTTGTGAAGGGCCCCAGGAAAACCCTTTTGGATGCCACGCTCGCCAACCTTCCTAACCCAAAAAATAATATCCTGATGGCGCACGTCTGCATGAGCTCAAGCCATCTCTCCGCCGACTGCGATTTTTTAAGTATTTTCGACGCCGCCTTCACCCGGAAACTACTGCAAAATTTAGGAGATGCCTAGAATGGATAAAAGAGAATTTATTGCCCGACGGGCCGCCCAAGAGCTTCAGGATGGCCACTTTGTCAATTTAGGCATTGGACTCCCCACCCTACTCCCCAATTTTGTTCCCTCCGGAACCCATGTCATCCTGCACACCGAGAACGGAATGCTGGGATACGGCCCCTACCCCATCGAAGGAGAGGAAGATCCCGACTTGATCAACGCCGGCAAAGAGACCATCACCGAGATTCCCGGCTGTTCCTACTTCTCCTCCGCCGACTCCTTTGCCATGGTGCGCGGCGGGCATCTGGACCTCACATTTCTGGGAGCCTTTGAGGTCTCCCAGAAAGGGGATTTGGCCAACTGGATGATCCCCGGCAAGAAGGTCAAGGGCATGGGTGGCGCAATGGATATAGTGGCCGGCACCAAAAAAGTGATCGTGATTATGGAGCACACCAACAACGGAAAGCCTAAAATCCTGAAGGAATGCCGGCTTCCCCTCACGGGAAAAGAGGTGGTGGACATGATCATCACCGAGCGGGCCGTTTTTGAGATCACCCCCCAAGGCCTTTTTCTAAAGGAAATCGCTCCGGACACCACCCTGGAAGAAGTTAAGAAAGAAACGGAAGCTCCTTTTCAGGTCGCCAATCCCCTACCCAAGATAAGTATTTAATCGCAAAAACTTCACAAATGTTTATATTGACAATCCGGCGCGGCCTGCTATACTTATTAAGGTAGAAAAAGGGGGTACCCATGCAGATTCTATGGGCATTTTTCAGTTCTTTGCTCCTGGTTTATCCTTTAACTTATTCTCATGCCGCAGGCCAACATGCGGGAGAAGCCGATAAAATCCAAGCCCAGGTGAATTTCCATGACCAGGCGGGATACACCACCACGGATGCCAGCGGCATCTATTACCACTTCGGATCCAATCTCTTAAGCGAGCCCAAAATCTACCCTTCCTGGACCTATGGAATCGAGTATCCCCTTTATTTTGTGGGCTCCACCATGAGATTTTCCGTCACATTGACCAACACATCCACCCAGGGAAACAAAAGCTTTAAAATCCGGATTCAAGCCCTAAACCACGCCATGGAAACGGATGGGGCCTTGGGCATGGAACTGGCGCCTCCCCAGGAATGGATAGTGGAATCTTTAAAACCGGGCGAAACAAAAACATTGGAAGGATCTGTCTATATCGCTCCCAATCCTGACCTGCCGTCCGGTTTGGATGTCACCAAAATAAGGATTTC
>JACQJN010000050.1 GCA_016205085.1 Elusimicrobiota bacterium
CCGTAGGTTTGGTACGTCCCAAAGCTACTGCTCCAAGGACGTTTGGGACGCGCTGGGTAAGCCCCGTGCAGCATTGTCGCAGAGCTCCAATGCCACACGCCCTTCGGGGAATTCTGCACTTTTCTATACAGTTTGCCCAGACAAAAAATCTGGTTCAACTGCAGAATTCAGGCTAGATTTGAGCTCCACTTTTTGTATAATCTTCTCCATGTCTAAGCAGAAAATTTTGGTCGTCGAAGATGAAGAGGATTTTCGCAAAATTCTGAAACATTATTTGGAAGGCGCCGGTTATGAAGTGGTTTTATGTTCGAGCGGAGAAGATGGAGTGAAGACTTTTTCCGATGCTGCTCCGGATATGGTTCTTCTGGATGTCAATCTCCCGGGAATCGATGGCTACGAAGTCTGTCGGCAGTTTCGTTTAAACAGGCGGTTAGCCCATATCCCTATCATGATGATCACGGTGCAGTCCCAGGTGGGTGAGATTGTGAAGGGTTTGAAAATGGGAGCGGACGATTATATCGTTAAGCCTTTTGATCCAGAGGAAGTCTTGGCTCGGATCGCGGCGCTTTTTAGACAACCGAAAGGGGGAAATATATGAAACAGATTGTGATCGTGGAGGATGATCCCAATTATTCCGCTCTGCTGTCTTTCTATCTGACGGAGAAAGGTTATAAAGTTACTTCCGCTTGTAACGGGAAGGAGGGAATTCAAAAGGTGCGCGAGTTAAGACCGGATATTATCGTCTTGGATGTCATGATGCCTGAGGCTTCTGGATTGGAGGTGGTGCGGACCTTGCAGTCGGAGTCTTCCTTGCGGAGCATCCCTATTCTAGTCACTACTGGCAGCCGATTTAATAAGTCCATGCAGGATTTGTTCGAACAGGAAGGAAATGTTCGGGGTTTTCTGGAAAAAACAAGGGATTTGGCTCAGATCGAGACGCAAATCGCGGCAGTGCTTGGAAATAAATAAGACGGGATGACATCGAAGCCCTCCAAAAAAATTGCTTTGGTGGATGACGATGAAAGCATCCAGGATTACTTAAAGACATTTTTTGATCTTCACGGCTATACCGTTTATGCGTACTCCACTCCCGGAAGATTTTTAGATTCCCTTCTTAAAATTAAGCCGGATTTTATTTTATTGGATATCCATCTTCCCAATATCAGCGGCTGGGATCTGCTTAAAACCTTGCGTGGCAACAATCAATTGAAAACGGTGCCCATTGTCCTGTTGACGGCTAAATACAAAAAGACTGTGGACTTGGTCCAGGGTTTTGAATTGGGGGCGGACGATTTTATCACCATGCCGTCTGACCCGGAAGTTATTTTGGCCCGGGTGGAGGCCGTTTTGAGGCGTTATCAGTGGCAAAGAGGAGAAGAGGATTCCGAGAGGGTTTATTTTGAGGCATTGACTTTGTCCCCGACAGAACATCTGGTTCAGCTCAATGGCAAGGAATTGAAGTTGACCCATCTGGAATTTGATTTGCTTTTGTATTTGTTGAAGAATCCGAATCGCGTGCATACCCGCGCCATTTTGCTGGAAAAGGTCTGGAAGGAGACCGCGGAACTGAGCAGCCGGACTGTGGATAAACATATCGAATCTTTGAGGAAAAAGCTGGGTTCTTTGGGAAGTCGCATCCAGACGATTGTCGGTGTTGGATATCAACTAAAAGATAGTAGTTAGTTTAGCCTGAATTTTTCAGTGGGGTGGCCAGAGTTTACCCTTGGCCCCCGAACCCCATCGAGGACCCTCCCGTGGTCCTCCCCCTATGGGGCCCCCTCCCCGCTACGGGGGCTTACGGATAAATCTCTGGCCATTCCCAATCTCTCTTTTTGGGCCTCTTGAAATGGGGAGTCATCCCTGTTAAACTTAAAATAACCCGAATTCCCCAATCGGGGAATTCCCTGCGCAGAGCGCAGGACGGGCCTCGCCCTGGGTTACCCCGTGCAGCACAGCCGCAGAGCGGTAGTACTGCACGCCCTGCGGGGAATTCTGTAGAATTCAGGTTAATGAGCCAAGAATTGAATATTTTGGTGGTAGAAGATTCCGAGCCGATGCGGAATTATCTTCTTTCCCTATTGGAAGGACAGGGATATCATGTGAATGTCGCGGAAAATGGCGAAAAGGCATTGACCCTATTGCAAAGCTTCCATCCGGATTTGATCTTGAGTGATTTCACCATGCCGAATTTGGATGGTTTCGGAATGCTGCGCCTTCTGCAAGGTGAACCCGAATTACGGGATGTGCCGATTATTGTTTTGACGGGAATGCCCATTAATGAAGGGACCCGTAAAATGGTGGAATGGGAGCGGAATGTCAAGAGAATATTTTCCAAGCCTCCTCAGGTAGAACAGCTTCTGGAAGCTATTCGGGAGGTGGCGGAGGCTAAGGTGGAAAAGGGTCCCGCTCCTCTATTGGGGGGGGATTACAATCCGGAACCGCCTTTAAGGTATGTCCGTCTGGAAACGGATCTGAAAACTCAAGATCCCGGGAGCCCCCTGGATTCCAGTTTTTTCCCGCGTACCACGAAGGAAATTCCTTCTGTTACGGAGGCTTCTATACGTTTTCCTCAGCCTATTCCGACAGAACCCGAACCCCAATCTATGGCACTTCCCGAGTCTTCTAGGGCTGCACCCCAACCTGCTGCCATTCCTTTTGAAGTGCAGCCGGTCCAGGTACCTGAATTCCATAAATCGACCGTTCAGCCGCTTCCCAAAATGGAAAAAGCGTCTTCTCTGGAAGTATCCTTGCTTCCGGGGGAAAAGAGGTCTGGAGCGGTTCTTTTTGCCTTTGAGTCGAAATCCGCCAATATCGTGGTAGTGGAATGCCGGGTGATTTGCTGGCTCCAACAAAAGGAGGTCCATCGTGCGCCGGCATTTATATTGACTCCACCGCTTTTCCTGGGGCCTTCCCGAGGGCCTGTAGAGTGGCGTGGGGATATCTTTCTTCCGTTGGAAGCTGCGGAATCCGCCTCACAGGCCGGAACCAACTTGGTACGGATGGAATATCAGTTTACTGCTTGGGATGAAAGTGGCACAGCTTGGAGAATCAGTCAGGAGATAAGAGTCCAGGTGCGGGGAGCCGGCGATACTCCCGTGGAGGTGCGTTACCGTATCGATTGAGGTATGGAATCTTTTTGCATCTGGATTTGGAGTCGAGACCCCAACTTAGTTCAAAGCTGGGGACAGGTCTTAAGAAACCAGGATTGGCCTTTTTTTAAAATTGAGAATTTTGAAGGACTTTATGAAA
>JACQJN010000051.1 GCA_016205085.1 Elusimicrobiota bacterium
AACTTACTTGGTATAATCGAAACGCAAAATATATTGAGCCCGTAGCTCAGCCTGGTAGAGCACTCGCCTTTTAAGCGAGGAGTCGTGGGTTCGAATCCCACCGGGCTCACATTTCACCCGAGGTGAACCATGAAACATAAAATATGGACCTTCATTCTTCTCTTAGCCCCCTCTTTCGCATTCTGTGTGCCACCCCACGGCAAAACTTCGGTGCGGGTCCGGGTGGACATTTCAGAATCCGGAGGAATCTTCAAGCTCAATGAGGACATCCAGATACCCCCGGAGACAAAAGTGGAAGGTTCCGTCGCCGTTCTTCTGGGTTCTCTGCGGATGGAAGGAGAGGTGACGGATGATATTTTGGCCTTTGGAAAAAGCGCTTACTTGAACGGCCCCGTGGGAGGAGACGTCCTCATCCTAGCGCCCAGCCTAAAACTGGGACCCTTAGCAAAAATAAAAGGCGATCTTGTCATCCTAGGATCGGAAGTGGAGAAAGATCCGGAAGCTCAGATTTTAGGAGATACCGTCTCCATAAAAGGTTTTGCATTGGGAAGCCTCCTCAGCGGACTCCTGGCCTGCCTGGCAGGACTCGGAGGCCTGGCGGCGGCGCTTTTTTTCTGGCTTAAATTTTTGAGTTCCATCGGCTGGCTGGTTTTGGCTATGATCCTGGCTCTCCTTTTGCCTCAACCCCTCACCAAAAGCAGCAACTTTCTTCAGGCGCAACCCCTCAAAAGTTTCGTGGCGGGAATCCTCGTGTGGCCCATCCTTTTGATGGCTTCCCTGGGGCTTGTTTTTTCTCTGGTGGGGATTCTCCTCATTCCCTTCGTGATTCTCGCCAAGGCCCTGCTGCTTTTATGGGGCACTCTGACGGCGGGGCACTGGTTGGGCCAAAAAATCCTTAAAGCCATCCGCCAAAAAGCATCTATCTGGGGAACCTGTCTTTTAGGAAATGCCTCCCTCCTTTTCTTAAGCTGGATTCCCGTCCTAGGAAAAATCTTTTGCCTAGCGGCCTTGATCGTAGGCGTGGGAGCGGCGTTGCTCGCCATGCTTTCCTCCGACTCAAAAAGAAAAGCTATTTAACTCGGTAGGATAAATGTGACGGTGGTTCCCTTCTTGTATTCGCTTTGAATCAGCACATCCCCTTTATGGGCTCTCAAAATCCGTCTGGCTACCGTCAATCCCAAACCTAAACCTGCCGGCTTATTGCTGAAGAAGGGCTCAAACAGCCTATCCATATGCTCCCGCGTGATTCCCGTTCCCGTGTCCTGCACCCGGATCACCACCTGATCCTTGATGGGGTCTCTGCGCACCTCAAACATCAGCTTGCCTCCGTCGGGCATCGCATCTATCGCATTGGTAACCACCTGGGAGAGGGCTTCTTTTAAAAGACCGGGATCCGCCTGAATCGATTTTAAACCTGGGGCAAAATTTTTACTGACGGCGACACCCTGGGCACGGCAACGAGCTCCCACCCGCTCCACCGCCGCGTCCACCACTTCACCTATCTGAACGGACTGAAGATTGAGAGCCAAAGGTTTCTCTAAATCCGCCAATCCATCCGGCGTTTTAGGACACTCCTCCTTCTTGGCCGCGGGTTCTTTGGCGATAGGAGCCACCCCCATGGGAAGAGGCCTACTGCCCTTGAGATGTCCTGTTTCTATATTTTGAATAAGAGTTCTTAATTCGTCTATCTGTTCATCCCGGGACTTCAATATCTCTCTAAACTTGTGCTTCTCCGCCTCCAAAATCGCGCGGCTGGTGGCCTCCAGCTCCTCCGATTTTCTAAGAGACGCCTCCTGACTCTTTCTCAAATCTTCTCTCAAGGCCTGCTCTTTCGCCAGCCAGTTGCGCCTCTCCTCTTCCAAAGTGGCCGTCATTTCTTTAAGATGCCGCACCTCTTCCTCGCGAAGCCTCAAAGAGGCCTCAACCGTGCGTTTCTTAAGGTCAAATTCCTCCTGCATCTGGCGCACCTCATTCTCCACCGCGGTAGAAAGCCTCTGGGAAGTCTTTTCCTCCAGAATCCGCTTCTCCTCCTCCAGACGCTCCGTCTTTCTATCAAAATCTTTCTTCACTTTCTCGGAATGCTCCAGAAGATTCTGCTTTTCTCCCTCCAAGACCTTGACCATGCCCTCCAGGCTTTTGATGACATTGTCCAGATTGCCTATCTCCTCCTCCTTCTGCACCAATTGAGAACGAAACTCCTCCGCCTTCTCCTCGAATTTCTTTTCCGCCTCGAACCGTCCCTGCTCCTGGGCGGTTTTAAGCCGGGAAGGGATGTCGGATTCAATCCGGCCGACCTTTTGTTCCGTCTCCCGGAGCATTCTCTCATGCTCCTCTTGGAGGGACTCCGTTTTCTCCCGGAGGGTTTGCCTCTCATTGTTTAGTTCCAGAATTTGGATCCGCAAAGATTCCGTCTCCTCCATTTTCTTAGCCAGACCCTCCGAAAGCGCCTGAACCTTCTGCTCCAAATTCTGAATCTCTCCCCGTGCGGATTTAAGCTCCGCTTCCAGTTCCAGGATTTTATTCTGAAAAGAGACCTCCCTGCCGCGCCACTCCTTTTCCTTCGTCTCCACCTCCTTTTCCCAACTGGCCCGGGCCCAACGGAAGACCGCCTCCTCTTTCTTTAATTCTTCCTGCAAAAGCTGATGGCGCCTTTCCACCTCCAATAATTTGGACTGATGTTCTTTTTGAAGAAGAATCTTGTAGTTCTCTAATTCCTCTCTCAGCCGTTTTTCCTTCTGCAAAAAGACTCCCTGCTGCTGCTGCAAAAACTCGTCCTGGCGCTGGAGATATTCCTGCCGGCTCTTCCACAGGTCCATCTCAATCTTGGACCATTGGGTCCGCATCTCTTCCGATTTCTTCTGATACTCCTCTTCCAAATCGCGCCGCCGCAGATCCAGCTCCTCCTCTTTTCTTTTGTAGGTATCGATTCTGCCCTGAAGCAGCCGCTCCAAATTCTCCTTCTCGGAGCGTATCTCCTCTTCCCTTTCATGGAGCATCTTGGCCAAATCGGCGGATCGGAGCTTGAGCTGATTATCCAGGAAGGCTACCTGGCTGGACTTATCCTGGACAGTTTGTTCAAATTTGATGATTTCATCCTGCAGGGCGTGAATCCTATCCAGCGCCCAGCGCAAAGCCAACCGGGCGGTTTGAATATCATTGATGGCCTCTTCGCTAAAAGACGTCTCTTCCCAAGGTTGCGCCATAAAAAGTAGTTTAAGGGGTATCTGTTTCAATTTCAAGTCCTATTTGTTACAAAAGGATTACATCTTGACAGAAGAATAAGGAAGTGTTAAATTCACTTTATTCATGAAGCAGATACTGGCTCTTTTGTTGGTGTCCCTCCCCTCCTGGGGACTGGCCCAATCCAATCCCGCGGTCGCCACCGTAAACAAAGAAACCATTTCCCAGCCCGATCTTTTGCAAAGGCTTGTAGCCAATTTCGGGACTCAAACCTTGAACCAAATGATCGATGAAAAACTGATCCAACAGGAGATCAAGCGCCTCGGTATCAAACCCAACGCCAAGGAAGTAGAGGAAAGATTATCCCGCATCCGCCAGCAGTTTAAAGACGCCGCGACATTCGAACAGCAATTGAAAACCGCCGGCACCAGCCTGGAAATAGTCAAAAACCAGATCAGCTTAGAGGTGACCCGAGACACCCTGATCAAAAAACTGGCAAAAATCGAGGTCAACGAAAGCGAGTTGAAGGATTTTTTTGAGCAGAACAAAGATAAGTTGGGCAGCCCCGAATCGGTGCACCTACGACACATATTGGTCAAAACAGAGCAAGAGGCCAATGACCTCCTGATCGCGGTAAGGGCCGGAGCCGACTTTGGCAAGTTGGCTCAGCAAAAATCTCTGGACGAGGCCTCGCGCCCCCGGGGCGGCGACATGGGCTTTGTGACAAAAGGCATGCTGCAACCCAATATTGAAAAGGTGGTGTTTGACTTAAAACCCGGAGAAACCACCTCCCCCATGCCATCTGCGGTGGGATTTCATCTTCTGCAGATGGTGGAAAAACGCCCCAACCAACCGGCTCAATTGAGCAAGATAAAGGGAGACATCCGGCAGGCTCTTCTCACTAATAAAATTTCCCAGGCGCTCCCCAACGTTTTACAGCAGCTTCGGGCCAAAGCCAAAATCGAATACGCCACCGCCCCCTCCCCAACACCCACCCCCACTCGCTGATCCTGGTTTCACCT
>JACQJN010000032.1 GCA_016205085.1 Elusimicrobiota bacterium
GGCCAAGGTTCCGCACGAGGTGTTGGAAAAAATTTCGAGCCGTATCGTGAGCGAGGTGAGGGGAATCAACCGGGTGGTTTACGATATCAGCTCGAAGCCGCCGGCGACGATTGAGTGGGAATAGAAATGCATGCAAGAGAGAAATCGTGACGACTGTTGTTGAAACAGACCTGAAGGAACTAAAAAGGGCGGGAAAGGGGAAGGTCCGCGATCTGTATGATTTGGGCGAGCATCTTTTGATCGTGGCGACGGATAGGATTTCGGCCTTCGATTTTATTTTGCCGACCCCTATCCCGGATAAAGGCAAGGTTCTGACCCAGATGTCCTGTTTCTGGTTCGGTTGGTCTAAAAAACTTATCCCCAACCATCTGGTTTCTGCGGACGTCGACCAGTATCCGGAAGAGATAAGAATGTACCGGGAAACCTTGGAAGGAAGGTCCATGCTGGTCCGCAAGGCCAAGAAAATACCCGTGGAATGTGTGGTTCGAGGATATTTGGCCGGGTCGGCCTGGAAGGAATATAGATCTTCAGGCATGGTGTGCGGCATGAAACTCCCCCCGGGATTGGGAGAAGCCCAGCGGCTTCCCCAGCCAATTTTCACTCCCACCACCAAGGCGGAGATGGGGGTTCATGATGCCAATCTTTCCTGGAACGAACTGGTGGAAAGGGTGGGGGTGGATTTGGCCCAGAGGCTTCGCAGTCTCAGCATCAAAGTTTTTTGTGAAGCCAGCTTGTATGCGGAAGCGCGGGGCCTGATTCTGGCGGACACCAAATTTGAGTTCGGATGGCTGGGAGGCGAACTTATTTTGATCGATGAAATGCTGACTCCCGATTCCTCTCGGTTCTGGGAAAAGAGCTCCTATCAACTCGGCCGGACACCGGTGCAGTTTGATAAACAGCATGTTCGGGACTATTTGGAATCTATCGGCTGGAGTAAAACCCCGCCGGTTCCCGCGTTGCCCCAGGAAGTAGTTTTAAAGACTTCTCGAATATACTGGGAGGCCTACCGACGACTAACACAGTAAGCTCAATCCAGAATTTTCAGATTGAGGTTCTTTTTAAAACGGAAGTATCGGATCCGACGGCTGCTTCCCTCGCGGCGGATTTTCGGGAGGCGGGTCTTGAGAATCTTAAAGAGGTTTCCATCTCCAGGCTCTACGGGGTTAAGGGGAATTATACACCCGAGGAAATTTTTCGCATGGGCCGGGATCTTTTGATAGACCCGGTCGTCCAGGAATTTTATGTTGGAACCCACCCTCGCGATCGGGAAGGTTATGGGGCCGAGATTTGGCTTAAACCCCAGGTGATGGATCCCGTCGGTGACAGCGTCAAAAGGGGTGTCCAGGATATGGGATTGCCTGCCCCATCCCTGGTTCGTTGCGGAACCCGGATTTATTTTTATGGGGAGATTTTTAAAACAGGATTGGAACGGGCCCTTCAAAGACTTTTAGTGAATCCCGTCATTCATCAATGGAAGATATTCCCACTGTAAAATTGCGAGGGCTTACGGGTCCTCAGTTGGAAGCATTGAGCCGGAAACGTGTCTGGTCGCTAAAGCCGCATGAGCTTTTGGCTATCCGGAACTATTTCAAAAAACAGAGGCGAGATCCGACCGGTGCCGAGATGGAGACGCTGGCGCAGACTTGGTCGGAACACTGTAAACACAAGACGTTCACCAGCCCTATTGTGTACCGGGAGGGTAAAAAAAGACGAAGGATAAAAAATCTCCTGGCAGAGACTATCATGAAGGCCACTCGGGAAGTAAAGACTTCTCTTTGCCTTTCGGTTTTTAAAGACAATGCCGGAGTGATTGCCTTTGATAAAGACTGGGCCTTGGCTTATAAAGTGGAGACCCACAATCATCCCTGCGCCATAGAACCTTACGGCGGAGCCCAAACGGGCGTGGGGGGGGTGATCCGGGATATTCTGGGTGCCGGCAGGGGGGCAAAGCCCATATTGAACACGGATGTATTCTGTTTCGCTTCCCCGGATCTGAATCAAAATCTTCCCGAGGGAGTTCTGCATCCTAGACGAATTTTGAAAAGTGTGGTAGCGGGGGTCCGGGATTACGGTAACCGCATGGGAATTCCGACGGCCGGCGGAGCCTTGTGGTTTGATCCCGGATATGTCTATAATCCGTTGGTTTTTTGCGGCTCTTTGGGCCTTCTGCCCAGGAAGGCCGTGGAAAAGAAAGTTTGTGTGGGTGACCGGATTGTGGCCGTAGGAGGGCGGACCGGTCGGGACGGCATCCATGGGGCCACCTTTTCATCGGAGGCGCTGGACGTTTCTTCGGATGTGAGCGCGGTTCAAATAGGGCATGCGATCGCTCAGAAGAAAATGCTGGATGTTCTGCTTCAAGCTCGGGATGGGGGGTTTTACAGATCCGTCACGGATTGCGGGGCTGGAGGATTTTCTTCCGCCATAGGAGAGTTGGCGGCCTCGTGTGGGGCGAGGGTCTATTTAGAGAAGGCTCTGTTGAAATATGAGGGGTTGAAACCCTGGGAGATTTGGCTCTCGGAATCTCAGGAGAGAATGGTGCTGGCGGTTCCATCGGAGAAGGTTCGGAAAATTTTGGATCTGTTTTCTTCGGAAGATGTGGAGGCGGTGGTTTTGGGAGAATTCACCTCTACGGGAAGATTGGAGGTTTTCTATGCGGGGCAACCCATAGTCAACTTGGAGATGAAATTCCTTCATCACGGATTGCCCCGGAAGGAGCAGTCGGCCACTTGGTCTCCTCCCAAGAAGTCAAATAAACCTCAAAGCCTTGGTTCCAAGCTCCAGGCGCGTGTCCGGCTCTATCAAAATTTGAGCGATTGGAACACCTGCAGTCGGGAATGGATCATACGGCAATATGATCATGAAGTCCAGGGGGCCACCCTCGTCAAACCCCTGCAGGGTCAGGATGGCCCTGGAGATGCTTGCGTCCTGTGGCCTCTTGGGGCGATGCTGAGTCAAGAGTCGAGAGTCAAGAATCGAGAGTCAGAAGCTAGAGACTCGCAACTCACAACTCGCAACTCACAACTCAGTTATAGGGGGATTGCGGTAGCTCATGGGATCAACCCGGAATACGGCAAAAAGGACCCCGCCGCGATGGCGGAGGCCTGCGTGGACGAGGCCCTGAGGAATCTGGTGTGTGTGGGGGCGGACCTGGATCAATCCGCATTGTTGGATAACTTTTGCTGGGGAGATACGAGCGATCCCAGGCAGATGGGATATTTGGTGCGGGCGGCTTTGGGCTGT
The DNA here is from genome assembly GCA_016205085.1 of Elusimicrobiota bacterium. Classification (GTDB taxonomy): domain Bacteria; phylum Elusimicrobiota; class Elusimicrobia; order JACQJN01; family JACQJN01; genus JACQJN01. The sequence goes on from JACQJN010000032.1 coordinate 3,241, forward strand.
TACCGAGCGGCCAAAATTTTTAAAGTCCCATTTATTTCGGGGAAAGACAGTTTAAACAATGTGTACCAGGATTCTCTGGGGAATCGCCATTCTATTCCGGGCACCCTTTTGATTTCCGCGGTGGGAATTGTGCCGGATGTGCGTCGTGCCCTGACCATGAATTTCAAGGGTCCCGGAAATTCTGTTTACCTGGTGGGGGAAACAAAAATGCTGGCGGTTCCGCGGGTTCAAGTTTCCGCGCGGGATGTCATGCGGGCGCTGTCTCATGCCATTCAAGGGGGGTGGGTCCTTTCCTGCCACGACTTGTCGGAGGGTGGGTTGGCCGTAACCTTAAGTGAGATGGCTTTCGCGGGAGGATATGGGGTGGAGATTCATTTAAAAGATGAAAACATGCTTTTCTCCGAGGATTTGACGCGGTTTTTAGTGGAGGTGAGTCCGGAAAAAGAGGAGAAGTTCGCAAGGGCGATGAAAGGTTGTGTGTTTTCCCGTTTGGGAGTCACTTTGGCCACGCCCGTGGTGAGGGTGCGCGGAGCGGGAGGGGATTGTATTTTGGAGGAACCACTTGCAGATTTAAAGGCTGCTTGGCAGAAGCCGTTTATGAATTTAATGGAACCGAAAAAACAGTCCTATGAAGCCCAAAATTCTTATTCTTAAGGCGGCGGGAACCAATTGCGACGCTGAGACGGCGCTGGCCTTTCATCTGTTGGAGGCGTGTCCCATTCGAGCGCACATCAACAAGTTTTTTTCCGGCAGGGATTCCATGCTCCGGTATGACATCCTGGTCCTGCCGGGTGGATTTTCTTATGGGGATGACGTGGCGGCGGGAAAAATTCTGGCCAACCAACTTCGTTCCTTCCGTGAATTCGGGGAATTTGTCGATTCCGGAAGACCGGTTCTGGGAATTTGTAACGGGTTCCAAGTTTTGGTCAAGACGGGAGTTTTGCCGGAATCTCCATCCAAAAGGCAAACCGCCACTCTGACGTTTAATGACTCGGGAAAGTTCGAATGCCGCTGGGTTAAGCTTAAGACGAACCGCAGCTCTCCTTGTTTGTTTACAAAAGGCCTTCCGGAGTTTATTGAGCTTCCCATTGCCCACGGGGAAGGGAAGTTTGTTGCAGAATCGGATCAGGTGCTGGAAAATTTAAGGGTTGCCGGAGGGGTGGCTCTTCAGTACGAAGGTTTCAATCCCAACGGTTCCGTGGAGTCCATCGCGGGAATTACGAACAGTCGCGGGAACTGTCTGGGTTTGATGCCCCATCCTGAAAGGTTTTTGACTCCCTGGCACCATCCTTCCCGGAAGCAAGATCCGGTGGGGTTGGAGTTTTTTAGGAATGCGTTGGAATATGTCAAGTAACTTTAATCAAGGAATGGATTATATAATGGACCCCTCCCTACAGATTCCACAGTGGGAGGGTTCGCCGAACCCTCCCCTATGTGCGGAATCATAGGCATCACGAACCATAGAGACGCGGCCCAGATCGTCTACACGGGGCTTTTTTCCCTTCAGCATAGGGGGCAGGAGTCCGCCGGCATCGTGACGGCCCATGCTGGAGAACTGAAAGTCCATGCGGGGATGGGGCTGGTGAGCCAAGTCTTTAAGCCGGATGTGTTTAAGGGATTGTCCGGAAGGACGGCCATCGGGCATGTCCGTTATGCCACCACGGGAGAGAGTTCCATCAAAAACGCGCAGCCGCTCATTTTTAAACAGTCGCGCGGCTCTTTGGCCATCGCCCACAACGGCAATTTGACCAATGCGCAGGCGCTGAAGGAAAAATTGGAAAGTCGGGGAGCCATATTCCAGTCTTCTACCGACAGCGAAGTCATCGTGCATTTGATCGCCAGGAACCGCGGACCTTTGGAGGATGCCATCATTGAATCCTTGAGGCAGGTGGAGGGCGCTTACTCTCTATTGTTCTTATCGCCTGAAAAACTTATCGCCGTACGCGACCCGCAGGGCTTTAGACCGCTTGTATTGGGCCGCTTGAACAATTCCTATGTCATCGCCTCGGAGACTTGCGCCTTGGATTTGATCAAAGCCAAATATATTCGAGAGGTGGAACCCGGAGAGATGATCCTTATCGAGGGAGGGTATTTTAAAAGCTTAAAGCCGTTTCCGGAAGCAGAGAAGGCGCACTGTATATTTGAGTACGTCTATTTTGCGCGGCCGGATACCAAGCTTTTTGGAACCAATGTCCACAAGGTCAGGAAGGAGTTGGGGCGGCAGTTGGCTCGGGAGATGCGGGGTGTGCGAGCGGATCTGGTCATTCCTGTTCCGGATTCCGGATTGCCGGCGGCGATGGGGTTTGCGGAGGAATCCGGGCTCACTTTGGAAATGGGATTTATCCGCAGCCACTACACCGGACGGACATTCATCCAGCCGCTTCAGAGCTTGAGGGATAGGGGAGTGGAGTTAAAGCTCAGTCCCGTCAAAGAGGTGGTGGAAGGAAAAAAAATAGTCTTGATAGATGATTCTATCGTTCGGGGAACCACCTCGCGCAAAATCATCAAGATGTTGCGCCGAGCCAAGGTCAGGGAGATTCACATGGCGGTCAGTTCTCCTCCCATCCTTTCCCCCTGCTATTATGTAATCGACACTCCCAAGGAAAAAGAGCTGATCGCTTCCAGCCACTCGGTGGAGGAAATCCGCCGGTATCTGGGGGTGGACAGTTTGCATTATTTGAGTTTGGAGGGATTGATGGTGGCGGCCAGCGCGGGGCGTGAAGTCGGATTTTGTGCCGCTTGTTTTACCAAAAAATATCCCAAGAGCCAAGTTCCTTTAGCGAGCCAAAAGGAAGGGGTTCTTGTGTGAAGATACTCTTGATCGGCTTGGGCGGAAGAGAGCATGCGCTGGCTTGGAGTTTGTCCAAGAGCTCACGCGTGAAAAAAATATTCTGCGCTCCTGGCAACGCCGGCATGAGTGGTTTGGTTTCTCCGGTGGCCATCCCTCCTTTGGATGTTCAGGGCCTGGTTCGGTTCGCCCAGGAGAACAAGGTGGATCTGACGGTGGTGGGGCCGGAGGCTCCCTTGGCGGCGGGGTTGGCCGATGCGATGCTCTCCCAAGGGTTACATGTGTTCGGTCCGTGTCGGTCGGCGGCCCAATTGGAGTCCAGTAAAGTATTTGCCAAGGGCTTGATGAAAAAATATGAGATTCCCACGGCAAGTTTTGAAGTTTTCGAAGATCCCGACTCCGCCGGTTCTTATCTCTCCCACCTTCACCCATGGCCGGAAGCGGTTGTTTTGAAGGCGGATGGTTTGGCCCAAGGCAAGGGGGTTGTTATCTGCCGGACTCGCGAAGAGGCCTTGGAAAAAATCGAAGCCATGATGGTGGATGGATGCTATGGGGCGGCGGGAAAACGTGTAGTGGTGGAGGAATTTCTTAAGGGGGAGGAAACCACCCTGATGGCATTTTGTGATGGGAAGACCCTCCTTCCTCTTCTGCCCAGCCAGGATCACAAGCGGCTTCTGGAAGCGGATCAGGGGCCCAACACGGGAGGGATGGGGGCTTGTGCTCCCTATGGAGGAATCAGTTTCGAAGGGATGACTTTGATCAAAAAAGATATTTTCGGGAAGCTTCTGTGGGCTATGGAGAGGGAGGGGATTCCATATCAAGGGCTTTTGTATATCGGGTTGATGCTCACGGAGAATGGACCCAAGGTTTTGGAGTTTAATGTGCGCTTCGGAGATCCGGAGACTCAAGCCGTGCTTCCCCTGCTCGATACGGATTTGGCGGAAGTTCTTTGGGCTGCGAGCCAGGGCAGGTTGGATGATTTGCGGCTAAAGTGGAAAGAGCAGTTTGCGTTGTGCGTGGTGTTGGTTTCCGAGGGTTACCCCGGCCAATATCCAACGGGACGTACGCTCATGGGCTTGGAAGAGGCGGCTTCTCAGGAGGGCGTTTTCATTTTCCATGCCGGGACGGACTACGTGAAAAGTCGCTGGATCACGGCGGGAGGAAGGGTTCTCAATATCGTCGGTTTGGGGGAAAGTTTGGGCTTAGCGCGAGTCAAGGCTTATTCGGCGGTTCAGAAAATTCATTTTGATGGATGCCATTACAGAAAAGATATTGGGGTTAGGGGAATTCAGGAATATGCAAAGGTATAAAGTCTCAATTGTCATGGGGAGCGAGTCGGACAGGACGATCATGCAAAAAGCGGCGGAAACGCTGAAAGCCTTTGGGGTGGAACACGGCTTGACCGTCGCCTCCGCCCATAGGAACCCGCACACCCTTTTAAAGCACGTGAGGGAAGAGGAGGGGAATGGCGCGGCTATTTTTATCGCGGGGGCGGGAGGGGCGGCTCATTTGGCCGGCGTGATCGCGGCCCACACCACAAAGCCGGTTATAGGAGTTCCCATCACCTCGAAGCTTCTGGGATTGGATTCTCTGCTCTCCATGGTACAGATGCCCAGGGGCGTTCCTGTGGCTACGGTGGCGGTGGATGGGGCTGTGAATGCGGCGGTATTGGCGGTCCAAATTTTGGCGGTGGCGGATTCTTCTTTAAGGGCCAAACTGACGAAATACAAAGCGGGCTTGGCGGAAGAGGTGGTTCGGTGATCGGGACACATAAAGACCTGCTGGGGATTGAGACTCTAAAGGCGGAGGAGATTCATGAAGTTCTCGATGAGGCTAAGAGGATGCCTAAGCAGGATTCTCTTTCGGGGAAAACGGTAGCCCTGCTCTTTTTTGAACCTTCCACCCGCACGAAGACTTCTTTCGAGTTGGCGGCTAAACGATTGGGAGCGGAGGTGATCAATATCCAGGTTTCCCTCTCCAGCGTGCAAAAAGGCGAGAGTCTTTTGGATACTTTGAAAACATTGGAAGCCATGGGAGTCGATTTGTTTGTGATCCGCCATGCTGAGCCTGGTATTTTAAATCCTATCGCCTCCGAGATAAAGGCCAGTTTGGTGAATGCGGGGGATGGAGCCCATGAGCATCCCACGCAGGCGCTCTTGGATTTTTACACTATCCGGGAAAGAAAGAAAAGGTTTAAAGGTCTCAAGGTGGTGATTGTGGGGGATATTCTGCACAGCCGCGTAGCCCGTTCCGATGTTTGGGGCCTTCATAAGCTGGGGGCCCTGGTCACCCTGTGTGGGCCGGCGACTCTTATTCCCAAAGAAGCTCAGGGTTGGGATGTGGAGATTTCTTACAATTTGGAAAAAGCTCTGCATGGAGCGGACGTGATCAATGTTTTAAGACTGCAATTGGAAAGACAGAAGCAGAGCTTCGTTCCTTCTCTTGAAGAATATTCCAGGCTTTACGGGTTGGATGTCAAGAGGCTTTCCTTGGCTCAATCCAATTGCGTGGTGATGCATCCGGGTCCCATGAATCGGGGGGTAGAAATTTTTTCCGAGGTGGCGGATGGCCCACGCTCTATAATCCTGGAGCAAGTGGCAAACGGTGTCAGGATCCGGATGGCGGTCCTTAGGCTTCTGCTTGGCGAAAGTCAGCCGGAGAAGACAAGGGAAAAACGGTGTCTAAACAAAAACTTCTGATCAAGGGGGGGAGAGTCCTTGATCCGAGCCAAAATTTGGATCGGATTGCGGATGCTTTGATTGAGGGGAACCAAATCAAAGCCTTGGGGTCTAATTTAGCGTCCCGCATGAAACTTGACGGTATTCAGGCGTGGGATGCCAAGGGTCTTTGGGTAATGCCCGGTGTGATAGATCTCCACGTTCACCTGAGGGAACCCGGCAGGGAGATGGATGAGACGGTGGCGACGGGAACGCGGGCAGCCGCGAAGGGAGGGGTGACCAGCCTGTGCTGCATGCCCAATACCGAACCTCCTATAGATTCTCCCAGGATGGTTCAGTTTATTTTGAACAAATCTAAAGAGCAGGGAGCGGTCCACGTCTTTTCGGCGGGATGCGTCACCAAGGGCCAGAAGGGAGAGGAGCTGGCGGAGATGGGCCTCATGGCGGAGGCTGGAGCGGTGGCTTTTACGGATGACGGGAAACCGGTGATGAACACCCAAATCATGCGCCGGGCTCTGGAATATTCCAAGTCCCTGGGATTCCCGGTGATGGATCATTGTGAGGACGCTCATCTTTCCCAAAACGGGGTGATGCATGAGGGATTGGTTTCCTCCCGGTTGGGAGTGTGCGGGATCCCCGCCGAGGCCGAAACATTGATGGCTCAAAGGGATATCCAGTTGGCGGAAATGACGGGAGGCAGACTGCACCTGGCGCATGTCAGCTGCGCCGGGACCGTGGAAACCATCCGCCAAGCTAAACGGCTAGGAGTGCGGGTGACGGCGGAAACTTGCCCGCACTATTTTGCACTGACGGACGAATCTCTTGTGGACTTCAACTCTAATTTTAAGATGAATCCGCCCTTGAGGACTCAGAAAGATTTGAAGGCCATCCAGGAGGGTTTAAGGGACGGAACCGTGGATGCCATCGCCACGGACCATGCCCCCCATGCCCCTTTTCGAAAATCGGCGGGGTTGGAATCGGCGCCGTTCGGGGTGATCGGGCTGGAAACTCTCCTGCCGTTGACAATGACGGTTCTTGTTTCTGAAAAGATTTTGACGCCCTTGGAGGCCGTGCGGTGTTTGAGCACGAATCCGGCAAAGATTTTGGGATTGAAAATGAAGGGGGGCCTTAGAGTCGGCATGGATGCCGATGTAACTTTGGTGGATCCGACGACAGTGCGGGAGGTGACGGATCAGTTCGAATCAAAATCCAAGAACTCCCCTTTCATAGGTTGGAAACTTAAAGGTTTTGCGGTGGGGACGATTGTCAGTGGAAGAGTTGTTATGAGAGATGGGGCTTTTGTATAAAGCGGTGCTAAGGCCGCTCCTATTTAGAATGGATCCGGAACGGGCGCATCATTCTGTTAAACGCGTTCTGGCTTTTGCGCAGAACAGCTCTGTCGTAAAGGATTTTGTGGGCAGGATATTTTCCCATGCTTGGAGTAAGCCGGTGCGTCTTGGAAAACTTGCGTTTCCCAATCCCATCGGGTTGGCGGGGGGATTTGATAAAGATGCGGAGTTGGTGGGCATCCTGCCTGCCCTGGGATTTGGGTTTATAGAAGTGGGAACGATTACCCCTGAGCCTCAGCCGGGGAACGTGGTGCCGCGCCTGTTTCGCATCCCGGAGAATCTGGCCGTCTTAAACCGAATGGGATTTAATAATTGCGGGGTTCGTGGAGCGGCGGAGCATCTCAAGAAATTTCCCAACAGCCCCGTCCCGATCGGCGTCAACATAGGAAAGGGCGTTTCCACGCCGCTGGAGGAGGCGGCCCAGGATTATTTGACTTGCTTTAAGGCCTTGTTTTATTTTGCCGACTATTTCGTGTTCAATATCAGTTCTCCCAATACGGCGGAGCTAAAAAGACTGCATGAGCCGGCCCGGCTCAGGAATCTTCTGGCGACGGTGGCCCTGGAAAATGAGAATAGGAAAACAAACGCCAAGCCTCTCTTTATCAAGATATCTCCCGATTTGTCCGAAGAGGAACTCTCGGCAGTGGTGCGAATCGCTTGCGAGTATAGAGCGGGGATCGTGTGTTCCAATACCACGGTAAAAAGAGATGGATTGAGCCCTGCTTGGGAAACTGAAACGGGGGGGTTGTCCGGAAGACCGTTGAGGGACATGTCGACACGAATGATCCAAAGGATAAAACAGATTTCGGATGGCAAGATTCCGATCATCGGAGTGGGAGGAGTCTTTACTGCAGAGGATGCCAGGGAGAAGTTGGAGGCGGGAGCGGATTTGGTGCAGGTGTATACGGGGCTCATCTATGAGGGTCCGGGTATCGTGAAGTCAATTTTGAAAGGATTGGCATGACGGAACTGATTGTTGCGTTGGATGTGGGAAGCTTGAAAGAGGCGGAGGAGGTGCTCCAAAAACTCAAAGGGGTGGTTTCCTTTTATAAGGTGGGTTTAAGGCTTTTCACGGCGGAGGGAAAGAAGGCGGTGGAACTGGTGCAACGGTATGGGGGGCAGGTGTTTTTGGATCTTAAATTTATGGATATTCCCAGGACGGTGGTGGATGTCGTCATGGAAGCGGGAAAGATGGGTGTTTATTCCGCCTCCCTTTATGTTTGGGGCGGCACCCGCATGCTGGAGGCAGCCTCTTTGGTCGTGCAAAGGCCTCGTCTGTGGGGAGTTACCGTTTTAACCAGTTTGGATGAGGAGGATCTGGGGTATTTTCATGTCCGGGATATAAAAAATTTAGTCCGAGACCTGGCGCATATGGGACAGAATTTTCTGGAGGGATACGTCTGTTCCGGCCAGGAACTCTCCATTTTCCAAAATGGGTTTAAGCAGAAACCTTGTTTGGTGGTTCCGGGGATCAGGCCTGCCGGATTTCCTGCGGAGGATCAAAGACGGGTGATCACTCCCGGAGAGGCCGCCAGGATGGGGGCCGATTTTGTTGTGATGGGCCGGCCCATCCTAGCCTCTGCGGAGCCGGCTAAAATAGCTCAGGGTGTTTTAGATGAGATCAAAAAAGAACGATAAGATTTTGGATATTTTAAAACAGGCGGGAGCTATCTTGGAAGGGCATTTTCTTCTCTCTTCAGGTCTTCATAGTGATCGGTATGTCCAGTGTGCCTTGGTTCTTCAGGACCCAAGGAAAGCTACCGAGTTGGGGGCCGCTTTGGCTCGGTTGGTTTTGGAAAAGGTGGATTGGGTGGTTTCACCTGCCCTGGGGGGAATTATCATAGGCCAGGAATTGGCCAGGGCTTTAGGGGTCAAGGCCATATTCGCGGAGCGCGAATCGGGAATTATGACGTTAAGGCGTGGTTTTGAAATTCATGCCGGGGAGAGGGTTTTGGTGGCGGAGGACGTCCTGACCACGGGAAAATCCACGCGGGAAGTGATGGAAGTGGTGGCGGAATCGGGAGGGAAGGTGCAGGCGGTGGCCTCCCTGATTTCAAGAGGCGGCCAAGCCTTGGATTTGGGAGTCCCGCGCTATTCTCTCCTGGATTTGCCCCTGGCTCATTTTTCTCCGGAGGGCTGTCCTTTTTGCGAAAAGGGGATCCCCTTGGTCAAGCCGGGCAGTAGAACCCATGCTAACGTATAAAAAGGCGGGAGTGAATATTGATAGAGCGGATCTCCTGGTGGAATTTATCCAGAAGAGGGCTCCAGCCATTGGGGGATTCTCCGGACTGTTTCCACTGGCGCCGAACGGAAGGGAAAAGCATTTCTTGGTGGCTTCCACGGATGGGGTTGGAACCAAACTCAAGATCGCATTTTTGCTGAATAAGCATGAGACGGTGGGAATGGATTTGGTGGCGATGTGTGTCAACGATCTGATCACATGCGGGGCCAAGCCTCTTTTCTTTTTGGACTATTATGCTACGGGCCGGTTGGATCTCAATCAGGGCAAGAGGGTGCTTCAAGGTATTTTTAAAGGTTGCCGGGAAGGCGGAATGATTTTATTGGGGGGTGAAACGGCGGAAATGCCAGGTTTTTATTCCAAGGGAGAGTATGACCTGGCGGGCTTTGCGGTGGGGATTGTTTCCGAGTCGAAGCTTGTCGACGGCTCCCGGATTAGGCCCGGAGATGCGGTTATGGGCCTTCCTTCCTCCGGGATTCATTCCAATGGTTTTTCCCTGATCCGCAAGGCTTTCTCCGTGAAAGAGTTGAATAGGATGGGATCTCGATTTCTGGCCCCCACAAAAATTTATGTGCGGCCTATTTCCAGATTGGAGCAGTTTCTATGCAAGCAGGGCCGGAAGATTTTGGGGCTCGCCCATATCACGGGGGGCGGGCTTTTGGAAAATATTCCCCGGGTTCTTCCTAAAGATTCGTCTGTCCTCCTTGAGCTTGGCAGCTGGAGGATCCCGGGAATTTTTGATCTTATTCAGAAAAAGGGGAGTGTTCCGCAGCGGGAGATGTGGCGAACCTTTAACATGGGGATAGGGATGGCGGTAATTTTAAGGCCGGAGAGCGTGCCTGTGGCTAGGAAGGCATTGCCCGAGTTGGTGACGATAGGCAGAGTCATTAGAGGCAAACGGGAGGTGATCCTTTCTTGACCAGGATTGCTGTTTTTGCTTCTGGAGAAGGGACCAATTTCCAGGTTCTCGTGGATGCGGTGCGCAGCGGCTGGATTCCGGGGGAAATAGTTCTATTGGTTTGCAACCGTTCCGAAGCCGGAGTGCTTAAACGGGCCAAGGCGGCAGGGATTGAGTCCGTGGTGGCTGTTGGGTGCGAGCAAATGGTCCGGGCGTGCCGGGATCGGCAAGTCGATCTCATCTGCCTGGCAGGATTTTTATTAAAGGTGGAACCTGCCTTGATTATGGCTTACCCCAATCGCATCTTCAACGTCCATCCGGCGCTTCTTCCTGGTTTCGGGGGAAGGGGGATGTATGGCCGCCGCGTCCATGAAGCGGTGATCCGTTCGGGAGTCAAGGTGTCTGGCTGCACGATCCATTTTGTAGATGAGGATTATGACCATGGGCCTATTGTTCTGCAGGCTACGGTGCCTGTTCTTGCGGAAGATACATCCGAAAGCTTAGCCCAACGGGTCCAGGAACAGGAACATTGGCTGTACCCGCAGGCGGTTCGGCTCTTTTGCCAGGAAAGGCTGAAAGTAAAGGGGCAACAGGTCCAGATCCTGCCTGAGAAAAATGGAGAAGTGACTGTTCGCAGAGCTTTGTTGAGCGTGTTTGACAAGCAGGGACTTGTGGAATTTGCCAAGGGGCTACAGAAGATGGGAGTGGAAATCATTTCCACGAGCGGCACCGCAAGAATTCTCAAAAAGTCAGGACTGGTGGTTCGACCTCTTTCTTCTATAACGAATTTCCCCGAGATATTAGGGGGTCGGGTGAAAACGCTGCATCCCAAGATTCATGGAGGCATCTTGGCGCGTCGGAAGGATTCCCAGCAATGCCAGGAGGCGATGAGACATGGGATTGAGCCTATCGATTTGGTGGCGGTGAATCTGTATCCTTTCGCAGAGACGGCGGCCAAGGCCCGGTCGGCCTGGGAGCCGGAGGTCATTGAGCAGATCGATGTCGGAGGGCCGAGCATTATCCGTGCCGCCGCCAAGAATTTTGAGGATGTGGCGGTGGTGACGGCCCCGGAAGATTATCCTATTGTTCTGGCGGAGCTGGAGCATTCAGGGGGAAGACTTTCATTGGAGACTAAAAGGCGGTTGGCCCGTGCTGCTTTTCAACACACGGCTAACTATGACGCGTTCATTTCGCATGCGTTGACGGAAAATAGAGTTGAGAGTCGCGGTACTTTTCCTGACAAGTTGAATTTGGAGCTGGTAAAATCACAGGACCTGAGGTATGGTGAGAACCCCCATCAAAGGGGGTGTGTCTATCGTTTCGCGGATGCCGCTCCTAGTTTTGAGCAATTACAGGGCAAGGAGCTTTCCTATAATAATCTTTTGGATGCCGAAGGGGCTTGGGAGATGGTATCGGAGTTTGAGGAACCGGCAGCCGTGATTTTCAAGCACGTGACTCCCTGCGGGGTCGGGACCGGCTCCAATATTTTGGAGGCGTGGCGGAATGCTTGGAATGCCGATCCGATCTCCGCGTTCGGAGGAGTGATGGCGGTCAACCGGGCCTTTACCGCGGATTTGGCCGAAAAATTATCCCAGCATTTTATGGAGGTGATGGTGGCGCCTGCTTTCGAGTCCGAGGCTGTGGAGGTGTTGAGAAAAAAATCCAACCTGAGGCTTCTGATCCGCAAGGCGCCTGCTTCTCAACGCTGGGCCGTTCGGTCCTTGGGAGAAGAAGTATTGGTTCAGGAGCCGGATCGGGAGATTCTTAGAAAATCGGATTTAAGAATTGTCACTCGAAGAAAGCCCACCTCTGAGGAGGAACAAGCCCTTTGGTTCGCATGGGTTTGCGCCAAGCATGTCAGATCCAACGCCATCGTCATGTCTGCGGCAGGCAGGGTGACAGGGATCGGGGCGGGGCAGATGTCTCGTGTGGATTCCGTTAGGATGGCCGGCCAAAAAATGGCATACTGGCTCAAATCAAATCCCAAGCCCGAGGTTCTCGTTTTGGCTTCGGATGCCTTCTTTCCTTTTCGGGATGGTTTGGATGAAGCCGCTGGGTTGGGAGTGACGGCGGTGATTCAACCCGGAGGATCGGTGAGGGATTCCGAAGTGATTCAGGCGGCGGATGAACACAATATGGCGATGGTGTTTACCGGCATGCGGCATTTCAGGCATTGAATAAAAATAGTCCAACACGGAGATTAAAAAAATGGGAATCACGATCAGGAGTAAATTAGAAAAGATAGTTTCGGAGGCTCCAGATACTCAACAAAAGGCACAGGCTCTGTATGATCTGGCAGCTCATCTGGATGAAAAAGGAGTAGGGAAAGAGGCGTGGCAGTATTATGAGCAAGCCATCAAGGCGGGCTTGGATGATGCGACCCATGCTCAGGCGCTGACATTTCTGGGAAGTACCTACTACAACTTGGGGGAACGGCGCAAGGCGCTCCTGAAGTTTGAAGAGGCCCGGCATGCGCTTCAGACGTTGCCGAAATTGCCTTCCTGTACTATAAAGGGCAAACCCATATTGGCCTTTGTCCGGTATCGCTTGGAGGAGCTGAGGGGCCGAAATGATAAGAAATAAGA
>JACQJN010000040.1 GCA_016205085.1 Elusimicrobiota bacterium
ACCCGCACCTCATCCTCGATGCCTAGATTAAAATTCAGCTGGCCATCCATGGAAACCAAGGCCCTCACTTTTTCGCGAGGCCTTCTTTGAATCACCTGGACAGAAATCGTCTTGTCCACCGGCAAGATCAACGGCCGCTGGGTAAGGGTATGGGGACAAATAGGCGCCAAAAGCAGGACATCCAAACCAGGATCCACTATGGGTCCAAAAGCCGCCAGGGCATAGGCAGTCGATCCTGTAGGAGTGGAAAAAATCAGTCCGTCCCCCAGATAATCCGTCAACAAGGTCCCGCCCAAACTCACCCTCAAGTAAAAAGCCCTTGGGTCTGAAGATTTGATGACGCAGTCATTGAGGGCAATCTGGGGGCCGAACACTTTCCTACGACGCCGATACACCTGGGCCGACAAAAGCCACCTCTCCTCCATGATAAATTTATTCTCCAAGATCAGCCCCATCTGCTTTTTGAATTCGGAGGCATCCGTCCCACTCAAGAAACCAAGACCTCCAGAATTCACTCCCAAGAGCGGAACAGAGAAAGGAGCCAAAAGCCTGGCGGTCCGAAGCATGGTGCCATCCCCCCCCACCGCAATCGCCAGATCCACCATCTGAAGCTTTTTCCGAATAGAAGGGCTGTTCCCGGGATAGACCTTCACCCCCCGACCCTGCAGGAGCTTGGAAATAGTCTGCGTCCACCGCAGCGAGTCGGGTCTGGCTTCGTTATGAAACAGAGCAATGGATTTCATCCAGGCAGGCTTTAGGAATTCTTCTCCATCATTATATCAAAACCAGAGCGAAGGCAATGCAAGAAGAAACAGCGCCCCACACCAAAAAACCTTTCCTAAGAGCGGGGCTTGGAAAAACCCATAGGCTGGCCACCCCTCCGTAGTAAGCCAAGGCCCACCCCAACCCCATAGGAGGAACACCGATGGAAGACCAACGCATACCCGCAAAAAACTTGACCGCAGCTTCCATGCACCCCAGAAATATTCCTGTCACCCAAACCCCTCCCGCAAAAAGAAAGCCCCAGGATAAAAAAGAGAGCAGAAAAACCAAAAAACCTAATCCCATCAAAATTCCAGTCAAGGGTACCAATACCACATTGGAAAAAATCGCCACCAAGGAAATTCGGTTAAACGTGTTGGCCAAAATGGGAAACAACGCCGTCTGCGCCACAACACTGGCCAAGAAAACCATGCCCAGATACCGAACAGGCTTAGGCCACCCTGCGGGAATAGACCAATGAGAAAAAGTTAGGACTAAACTTAAAGTAGCCACAAAAGACATCTGAAATCCCACTTGAAAGAGGCTCTGCGGATCCATCGCCACAAGCATCCCGAACGCTATGAGTAGCCCCTGGAATATACCTGAATTTCTATCCAGAAGATATCCCGCACATGCCGCCACGGTCATCCCATAAGCCCTTAAGAGAGGCGCATCCGCCCCGGCACAGAGAGTATAGAGACCCGCCACAAAAAGTCCTGCCACCGCCGCGTGCGCCCGCCGCAGTCTCAATAGATACGTTCCCCAATACACCAAGCCCATCACGAATGTTACGTTGCTGCCTGAAGCCACCAAAAGATGCATGGCTCCCGAATCACGGAAGGCTTTATTCAACTCCCAGGAAATAGCTGTCTTCTCCCCCAATACAATGCCGCACAATATGGCCGCACTTTCCTTGGAAAAAGCACCAGAAAAAGTCATCAGCATCCTGGAACGGATGGAGTTGACACGGCGCATGATCCAGGAAAAAGTGCTTTCCTGCACCTCCACAGGCTCCCAGGAATCGGCCCATAGCACAGAATAAATTCTTTGGCGGTTGAGATACTTGCTCCGGGAATCGGCCAGATGTCCCACGACCGCGATATGGTCCCGCCAAAAAATGGAGGATTCATGGCTGGAATCCACCCGTACCAAAACATTTCCCTCCACCTTCGCGTCGTTGAGTTTTTCCGCTCTCAGAAGAAACTCCAGCCGGCTGTATCGCTGCTTTGGAAAATCCGCCACAGTTCCTTCCAATCTGGCGGAATATAAAGGCGTACGCAGGACAGGGTCTAGAGCAGAAATATGGTCAAAAAATCCCCAGGTTTTTAAGAGACAGAGAAGCAAAACGTAAGAGACGAGAAATAAGAAGAGCGGCCGCCTAAAATGGGAAGGATGCACTACTTTTTAATCGCTTGGTCTAGGTCTTCGATCAAATCGTCCACATCCTCAATACCTACGGAAAGCCGGATGAGAGAATCTTTCAAACCGGCCTTTTCTCTCTCCTCCTTTGGAATAGAAGCATGGGTCATGGAAGCGGGATGACCTATCAAAGACTCCACCCCTCCCAAGCTTTCTGCCAGCGAAAAGATTTTAGTGAGAGAAAGCATTTTAAGTGCCCGCTGGACATCCCCTTTCAGTTCAAAAGAGACCATCCCCCCATATCCTCTCATCTGACGCTTGGCTATCACGTGCTCAGGATGACTGGTGAGCCCGGGATAGTATACCCTCTCCACCTCCGGATGCTTGGAGAGAAACTCCGCGATCCTCTGGGCGCTGGCACAATGTCTCTCCATGCGCACCGAAAGCGTCTTGATCCCTCGAAGCACCAAAAAACAATCCAAGGGCCCCGGCACCGCACCCACCGCATTCTGAAGGAATTTTAATTTCTGATACCACTCCTCGTTGCGCGTCACCACGGCGCCCCCCACCACATCCGAGTGGCCTCCCAGATATTTCGTGGTGGAATGAACCACAAAATCCGCTCCCAAGGCCAAAGGATTCTGAAGGGCGGGGGTAGCGAACGTATTGTCCACCGCCACCAGAACCTTCTTCTTATGGGCGATCTCCACTGCCTCCGGGATATCCGTTATATGCAGAAGAGGGTTGGAAGGAGTCTCAATCCACAAAAGCTTAGTTTCCGGCAAAATGGCGGATCGGATCTCCGTGAGATGGTGCACATTGACAAAACTAAATTTTACTCCAAATCTCTCAAATACCTTGGTGAAAACCCGATACGTTCCACCATACACATCCTTTCCGCACACCACATGGTCTCCCGCATTGAAGGCAAGCAACACCGTGGAAGTCGCCGCCATCCCGCTGGCAAAAGCCAAACCGTAGGTTCCTTCCTCCAACGCCGCCAAGTTCTTCTCCAAGGCCTGCCGGGTGGGATGGTTGGTGCGCGCATAATCATACCCCTTATGTTTGCCCGGCGCCTCCTGGACATAGGTGGAAGTCAAATACACCGGGGTCATGATGGCTCCGGTGGTTGGGTCGGCTTCTAAACCGGCGTGGATGGTCTTGGTGGCAAAACGTTTCACCGGGATTGCTCGGCCAGGCGGGTAGCGGCATGAAGAATGTCGTACTTGGTCAAAATCTCCATATCCCCATTTTCCCCCTTGACCAAGACCGCCGGATGGCCGGTATAGATGAATCGAGTCAGAGATTCGATGCGGGCCTGAGGCTCCACTACGGGCGGAGGCCCGGACATCACTTCCCGAACCACCATCTTGCGAATCTCTTTTCCCATTAAAAGAAGGTTCAAAATATCATCCTCATGGATCTCCCCCACCAATTGGCCGTTCTCCATGATAGGAAGCTGGGAAATATCGTCCTTCCTCATCACTTCCAAAGCCGCGAATAAAGTATCCTGGGGAGGGATGGTGATCAAAGGTTTGATCCCGCGCTCCAACTTCTTGGCACGAACCAAATCCGACGCATAAAGCCGCATCTCGGACTCAAAATACTGATTTTCGCTCATCCACTCTTCGTTATAGATCTTGGAAAGATACCTCATGCCTGTATCCGGGATCAAAATCACCAAAAAA
>JACQJN010000039.1 GCA_016205085.1 Elusimicrobiota bacterium
AAACAGACGGCCACCGTTAAGGTTTTCGGACAGGTGGACCAGGAGGTGAAGCGGGGCGCCCAAAAAGCGGAGGCTCTATTCCAAACCCGTAAAAAACAAGCTTATGTTTTAGCCAAGTATATCACCATCACCTCTCTGGCGGATTTCTTCACCCAATATAAGATTTACATTTTCGGAAGCTGGATATTGGCTGCATCCATGGGAATGACTTTGGGACAGATCATTTCTCTGACAGCTTGGAGTGGGCTTATCATGATTGGATTTGCCGGGTTTTCTGAAGCCTACAAGGCTTATAAGCGATACACGGGCAGTACAGAGGTAGTCCGCGGACTTTATCGGATGCAACCGGGAATTCAAGACACCCCGGATGCGGCGGATTTGCCGTCTATGAAGGGCCATGTGCGTTTTGAAGGGGTAAGTTTCGGTTATGTCAAAGATGGTTCTGTTCGACCCATATTGCAGGAGGTCTCGTTTGAAGCCCAGCCGGGACAGGTGGTGGCATTGGTGGGAGAAACAGGTTCCGGCAAGAGTTCTATTTTAAAACTTCTTTTAAGACTCTGGGATGTGGGAGAGGGGCGCATTACGATTGATGGACACGATATCCGCAAGATGAAACTGGGGAGTTTAAATTCACAGGTGGCTTTGGTGCCTCAAGATACCGCTTTGTTCAACGAGTCCATCGAGTACAACATGTTGTATGGAAGCGAGGAGGCGACAGCAGAGGAGCTTTTGGAAGCTATCCGGATGGCCAAGGCCGATTTTGTATTTGACGTGGGCCGCTTTCCTCAGGGATTGAAGACAAAGGTGGGAGAGGGTGGAGGGTTGTTATCCGGAGGGCAAAAACAAAGCATAGCGATTGTCAGAGCCATATTGAAAAAACCAAAAATTTTGATACTGGATGAAGCCACTTCTGCCTTGGACAATGAGTCGGAGAGAGGTGTCCAGGAGGCTTTAGACAACCTGGTGTATGGACATGAGGCCGGCCGCCCCACGACACTTGTGGTAGCGCATCGCTTGACGACGGTCAAGGGTGCCGATTTGATCGTGGTGCTGGATAAAGGACAGATCGTGGAGCAGGGCACTCACCAGGAATTACTTGCCCGACAGGGTAAATATTACCAGCTTTGGAATGCCAGCATGAGGGAAAAGAAAAGCTGATGAAAAAGTTGTTGTCATTTCTCTTAATTACTGGGCTCATCCTCCTTTCACCTGGAACAGATTTCTATCTGGCTTTAGGTCAAACGAAGAAAACTGCTGCTCCTGTCGTGCCTTCGGCAGCGTCGGTTCAAAACATTTACTTATCTGATATCGTGATTTCTTTGCCTCTGTCTATTCCGACATACCCCTCTTTTGACTTCCCGCTGGCGGACAAAATTTATTTTCCTGCACCCATTTCACTGCCTGTTACCAAAAAGATTTCTCCATCAAAAACACTCTCCAAACCCATCCAGCCCTTGGGTACATCGAAAATTGATTCCGCTTTTGAAAGTCCTTATCAACCCGCCGTTCGGCGCGCCGTTTCTATGGCGAAAGCGCTGGGAACTCTCAGTCAGGAGGAAGTTGCTGTCGCCGTTCCCCCATCTTCCTCCCTCTTGTTGGTTCGTAAATTAAAACGCTTTGCCGGTAATACACGGAGTGTGGTTCGTCAAGTCGGGAAGCTAGTGCGGGGAGATGAGGAGATTAAACCTTTGATGAAACCCTATCACCGCCAGTTTCATTTAGCGGTGGGACTTCAGGCTCTATCTGCCCTGTTGGGTATATCGAAAGCTTTCTTGGTGGGGGCGCTTTTGGATGCGGCGGTTTCGGCAGGGCAGACTGGATTGACTGCCCATGTCGGCTCTCTTCTGCTCTTCTCCAGTCTGCTGACCGGATTTTATTTTACGGGGCTCTTTGTTCAGAGAAAAAACATTATTTTGTCCGGCGGAGGAGATTTGGGAGTGATTGAGGCTGGTTTGGTCCGGGATATTTGGGTGGGATTGTACAGGCACACTCTTAATCTGGAGATGGATTTTCACATGAAGCAGGATTCGACCGCCTTGGCGGCGCGTTTTAAAGATGATGTGGAATTTTTGGGCGCAAAAAATATAGGCATACGAACTCCCCTCCTAGCCTATGCCCTGTCTTTGGGATTGGGAACTTTTTTGATGTTTAAGACGAGTTTTATATTGAGTGCTTTGGCCTTTAGCGTGGTGCCTCTCCTGGGAATCATCAACGGGGTTTTTGGACAGAAATTGAGCGTTGTCTATCTGAAATTTTCCAATCTCAGGGCTGATCTGGCCCGATTTACTCAGCAGGTGCTCTCTTTGGTGGATATCGTTAAAGTCTTTGGTCGGGTGGATCAGGAAGGAGATCGCTTTGCCGAGAAAGCGGACGATCTGGTTCGGGTGGGGGCTCAGGATGCCAAACTCCGCGCCACCTCCCACGCATTGTCCAGCTCGTTGACGGATCTTTTTACCAAATACTTAGTTTACATTATAGGAGGGTTCATTGCCGTATCTTCTGGGATGAGCATGGGAAGTGTCATTTCTTTTGCCCTTTACGCCAAGCTCATCAAGCCTGCCTTTGATGGTTTTTCCATGAGCTGGCAGCAATTCAAGCAGTATGAGGGCGGGACCCAAGTCATTCGAGAAATTTACCGTAGGACCCCTGCAATCCAGGATGCCTCAGATGCGGTGGATTTGCCTTCTATTAAAGGTCGCGTGCGTTTTGAGGAGGTTAGTTTCAGCTACGCCAAAGACGGTTCTACGGAACCAATCCTGAGAGACGTTTCTTTCGAGACCAGGCCAGGCCAAGTAATAGCCTTGGTGGGAGAGAAGGGTTCCGGCAAGAGCTCTATTTTGAAACTTCTTTTAAGACTTTGGGATATGGATGGGGGCCGTATCACCATTGATGGACACGATATCCGTAAGGTGAAGTTGAAGAGTTTAAGTTCTCAGATGGCGTTAGTGCCTCAGGATACCAAGCTGTTTCACGGATCCATTCGCTATAACATGTTGTACGGAAGCGAAGGGGTGACGGGGGAAGAACTTGAAGCGGCGATCCGGATGGCGAAGGCGGATTTCGTATTTGATGAGGGCCGGTTTCCTCAAGGCTTGGAGACCCATGTGGGAGAGATGGGAAATTTATTGTCCGGCGGGGAAAGGCAGAGGGTCGCGATCGTGCGGGCCATTTTGAGGAGACCTAAGATTTTGGTGCTGGATGAGGCTACCTCGGCCCTGGACAACGAGTCGGAAAGGCTGGTGCAACAGGCCTTGGATAACTTGATGCATGAACATGCCAACCGCCCCACGATGTTCGTGGTGGCGCATCGGTTGACAACGATTCAGAATGCGGATTTGATCTTGGTGCTGGATAAGGGTCAAATAGTGGAGCGAGGGACTCATCGGGCATTGATGCGCAAAAAAGGCCGGTACTACCAACAGTGGATGGCTTCCTTGGAGGAGAAAAAATGAAACAGCGGGTCTTGCGAATTTTATTTTCCTTTTGTCTTTTAATCTTGTCTCCGGGAACAGGGTTCTATGAAGTTCTAGGCCAGGCCTACCGTTCTGGGGAAGTTCCATCCGCGTCTAATGTTGTGGCTCCTTTCACAGGACATGCTTCCAATAGTTTTTCCCCTCCTCTGACTTTGGAGTTGAGGTATTTGAGATCGGGGCCTGTCCAAGGTTTGCCCTTGGCCCCCAAGAGAGAATCCCATGGGGCTATGACCAAGCTGGGGTTCCCGCAAAGCGGGACAGCGCGGCACCCTTCGCAGAGCTCCGAGTACGGCGGCCCGCCGGAGGCGGGACGACCCCGCCAGAAATGGTTGGAGGTCGGCAGAGCGGAAACCACGGACAAATCCCCAGCCACCCTCCTCCTGAGGAATTTGGGACAGAAAAGTATGGTGGAGATCCCCCTTTCTCCGGATTCCAGGAAGGCCCGGGTAAAATTAAGAATTCTTTCCATCGCCAACTATTTGGGTTTTAAAGATAAGCGGGAAGATCTGGCAATATACAGTTTCTTTAAAAAACCTCTTGTAGCCAAGGGTCATTTCGAAACTTCCAGTAAACCGGTTGTAAGTTCGGACTTATCTTCCAGTCCGACTACACCCAGTATCCCCAAGGCACCGGAACCCAAGAAAAGTCCTTTCGCCGTTCTCTTTGGAAATCCTGTTCTTCGTGCCGCGTTCATTGGTTATGTCCTGTTTTTATTCTTGAATCCTATACTATATGCCTTGGTTGCGCCGGCCTATGGTCTTTTAGTTTCTCCAAATTCTGCTTCGGTAGTCACAGGATTGGTGACTGGACTATATAGTTTGGGTGGACTTTTGGGTGGGCTGTTGATGTTTCGTGAAGCCAAGCTTATTGAGTCTACCAAGGCAGAAACTTCTCCCGAAGTTTCTGCACTTCCGTCCCCTAAGACAGAAGATGCATTCTTCACAAAATCTGTAAAACTTTATCTGACAGGGGAGGTCATTGCCCAGATTGGTATTGAGTCTATGGGATTGGCGATCCCACTATTGATCAAACAGAAATTTGGCAGTTTTAGCGCCATGGCTCAAATTGCTCTGTTTGCTTCCGCTGCGGGAATTGTGGGAAGATTTGCGGGAGGGTATCTCTCTCGACGGCTGGGTCTGAAGATAACTTTTGTCGGGTCCACGGCTTTGCGGCTGCTTTCTGTTTTAGGGCTGGTTTATTTTCTTTTGGCAGGCGATCAAACTATAATGCCGATTATGGCATTTTATGCTTTGAATGGATTTCTTTCCGGAATCAGCGCCACGGCTAGTAGAACAATACCTCTGGAACTATTCAAACAGAAGCAGTCGGCATTGGATAAATTTTTTGGGTTTGAACAATTCTCTCTGGAAATTATAGGAGTCTCGGGCCCTATTTTGGCGGGAGCGATGGTTGGCCAATTTGGGTTTGTGTCTGCGCTCTTTGTTTACCCCGTTACTTTTTTGGCGGCGATTGTTCTTTTCTTAAAGATGAAGTTTCCTAAGTTGGAAGAAGCTTCTATTGCTCCTTTATCTTTCTCACGTGAGGAAAAGTCGCCTCACGGATTTCGCCAAAAGTTGCTTCGTATTTTTAACGCAGCAATGCTTAAAATGGATCAATGGATACTTAAACGATGGTTATCTCGTTGGATTGAGGAGGTGAAGGAAAATGGACAGGTGACGGATCGTGGTAGATCGGAGATCCTTCGCAGATCCATGCTCATGTGGATGAAATTAGGAACGATTGGACTTTTTTTCTTCCTTCCCATGCTCCTGCCGATGATAGGGATTACAGGATTTTGGGCGGGGCTTCCTGTCTATTTAGCCATGATTCCATTTGGTCTTTTTCAGGTGGTGAGCAGTTTAAAGCTTCAGTCTTTCATGGCTTCTAAAATACCTGGCCACTCCAAGGCAACGGTGATGGGAGTGGTTGGAGCGCTTTCCACCGCTTTTTATACTGGTATTCTCATGGGTTTGGGAAAGGTATTTGATCATTTTCCCGGCATAACCCCTTTTCTCTATTTCAATATCGGCTTAGTTTTACTTGTTTTGGTATTCTTCTGGATCACAAAACTTTTACACCGACTCTCTTCTAATACTGAGTAATTCTTTGTGGATCTCCAACACAAAATTTCATTAGAACCTGAACTTAGTCGGGCTCGTTTTTCGGAGCGGTTCCTGGCCTATGTTATTGACGGGATGCTTTTTATTTTCGGGTATTATCTGACTCTCCACCGTGTGCCGTACCCAGAGTTCTTCTGGAGGGGTCTATGGCTTTTCCTTTATATACTGTATCAGGCAGTTCTCAATTCCGGGGGTCGGGTTTCATTGGGAAAAGCTCTATTGGGAATTCGTGTGGCCGATTTGGAAGGGGGGCCACTTTCTTTCCCCCGTGGTTTCCTGAGAGCCTTGGGATACTTCTTGAGCACGCTGTTTTTTAATCTAGGCTATGTTTGGGCCTTTTTTCACCCTAAAAAAAGGGCATGGCATGATTTGCTGGCAGGCAGCCAAGTTTTAGAGGGCCGCTCTAAGAGTGGTGTGGAACGTGTTGTGATTCTAGGAACTGCTTGGGTGGTTTTTGGAATTTTAGGAACTCTTTGGGTCAAGGAGAATCTCCTTAAGCTTGCTCCTCAGGATCAGCAGATGGTCGAGCAGGCCCGCCAGGGACTTCGGGCGGTGGCCAAACTGGAGGAAATTCATCACCAGAAATATGGGGTTTATACTGATGACATCGCGCGATTGGCTCAAATGACAGGAAATGTGATGGAATTTAAGCAGGAGCTTTTAAAGTATGTGGCTCCTGAGGGATTCGAAATTCAATCAGATCAAAACCATTTTGTGATTTCCGCGCGGGCCAGAAATTCCAGAAGAACCCGGGTTACCTTGTCTGGGTCCTAGGACCTATTTTTCCGCAGGTCCTTTTCTCCTTTTTCTCTAGGTCTTAAGGTGCTTACTTCCCTCGTGGATCAGCTTTATAATATTGTCGTGGTATTATTGACTCTTCTTTTCTTGAATTTACCTTCTGTTTGGGCTGCTGAAATTCCTCCCGAAATTTCTGCACTTCCTTCGCAGACCCGCTTCGCGGGTACCCC
>JACQJN010000055.1 GCA_016205085.1 Elusimicrobiota bacterium
GATGGGAACCCTGGGGTTCCCCATCAGGGGCTCGGGGGCCGAGGGCAAGCCCTGGGCAGACCCAAAAGCAAAAACTGGGGGAAGTCGTTAGGACTTAAGAAGGCGGGCGGAAGGCGTAGCCGATGCCGTAGAGGGTTTGGATGTATTTCCCGGCCCGGGGGCCTATTTTTTTTCGGAGGCGTGAGATGTATAAATCAATCGCTTGAAGACTGGTTTTGGGCTCATAGCCGCGCACGGCCTCCAGCAGAAAAAGGCGGGTGACGGCCCTTCCTTTCGATCGGACGAGAATCTCCAGAATACTGAACTCCGTCCTGGTAAGTTTGATTTCTTTTCCACAAGACCAAACTCTGCCAGACTCTTTATCGATGGAGATGAGATCCGATTGAAGCATTGAGGAAGATGTCTCCACCGATTGCGCCCTTCGAAGAACGGTATAGATTCGCCAAAAAAGCTCCCTGGAATGGTACGGTTTGAAAAGATACTCATCCGCACCCGATTGAAGAGCCTCGATCACCTTCTCTTCTCTCTGATCCGAGGATAAAATCAACACAGCGATATTCTTTGTCCGTTCATCTGTTCTGAGTTCCCGGCAAATCTGTATAGAAGATTCAATCTGGGCGGTACATAAGACCATGCCGTGAGGCTTCCATTCCTGGGCGCACAGCATGGCCTCCCGCGCATGATCTTCCAGGCGGACAAGAAATGCGGCAGGAACGGCCACCGCTGACTTTAAAGATTTCTGTTCGCCAGAGGCGTCTTCGGAAAAAATTAGAAGTTTCAGTTGCAAATATATCCCTCCCCGCAGGGATATATTCTACATAAAATACGGGTTAAACCATTAGGGCTGAAACCGCATCTGGCGGAACGCGTTTTGGACGACGGAAAGGAACTCCTGTATCTTAAAAGGCTTGGTCAAATACGCCTTTGCTCCCAGATCCGCTGCTTTTTCCCGATAGGTCTTATTTGTAAGAACCGTCATCACAAGAACCGATGCGGGATTTTCTTGCTTATGTTCGCTTAATTGTTTTAGGATGTCCAACCCACTCATATCCGGCAGGGTAATATCCAAAATAATCACCTCAGGTTTGAAAGAAGATATCTTCTCTATGCCCTCTTTTCCCGAAAAAGCGGTTTGTAAATTACAATTCTCCTTCTGCAGAATGGAACTCAACAAATCTGTGAGGACAGGATCATCCTCGATAATCAGGGTGCGGATGGGTCTCATTACGGAAGGCTCCCTCCCCTTAAGCGCTGGTGCACCCGTTTCATGGCGTTGAGCCACATCGCGAGTTCCAGAGTCTGCAGGTAGGTCCTCTCGGAATCCTTCCTGGTTTGCTCTATCTCCTCTCTCCATGCAGGTTTTTGATCTCTCGGCGCTTCCATAAAACCTCCTAATCTCTAATTACAGTATGGAAGACTTAAGTAAAGGTGAGGCAAGGGCCAGGTAAATTTACGGTAAATCCAACCGATACCCGTAGCCCTTGACAGAAGAAATGTTTTTGCCGAAACTGCCCAGTTTGCTTCGCAGATGCCCAACGGTGACATCCACGACTTTCGTGGTGAGTTGAATTTGCTTCTCATAACCCCACACATGCTCCATTAAAAACTCGCGCGTCAGGACCCGGTTCTTTCTCTGGGCAAACACAAGCAAAAGATCAAACTCCTTGGGCCACAAAGGCAGTTCCCTTTTTTTTAGATAAACCTTTCGGGCCTCCAAATTAATTTCCAGATCGCCCACATTCAAATGAGAAGGTTCCGGCTCCATGGGATGCGCCCTTCTTAAAAGGGCTTCTATCCTGGCCAGAAGCTCTTCCGATTTGAACGGTTTGGTCAGATAATCGTCGCCCCCCATCTTCAGACCCACGACCTTGTCCGTAGTGCTTTTCTTGGCCGTCAGGAAAAGAATGGGAAGATTTTTAAACTGTTCCATGCAACGGATTTCCTTGCAAAACTCCAAACCGTCCTTGTCGGGAAGCTGACGGTCTAAAATGAGCAAATCAGGCTGCGTTCTCTCCAAAACCCCCTTGGCTTGAAAAACAGTTTTGGCTTTCTGTACGGCATATCCCTCGGAATCCAAAATCTGCTCCACAAGGCCCAGGGCCACCTCGTCATCCTCCACGATCATAACGCAAAACTTTTTGTTAGCCATCCGATGGAGCATCCTACAAAAAATGAAATCACAGGGAAAGCGGGACCAAAAGACCTATAAAGTGGGTAGGACTTTAGGTCCATATATGCTATAGTGTTAAACATGATAAAAATATTAGGCTTTATTTTGTTAAGCGTCAGTACTGTATGGGCGGAGGGAGAACGCTGGATCATCGGTTTTAACCCCGGAACCAGCATTCAAGAAAGACACAAATCCTGCGAAACCAAGGGACTCAAAGTCATCGAGGACTTAGATGAAATTGACGCCGTGGTGGTGGAGAAAGGGCGCAACGTCACCCCCAATGCCTTCTTCCTTTTGAAAGCGGACCCAAAAATATACGACGTTTTAAAAGATGAATACCGGATATGGCTTTTGGAATCTCCCAGCTCCCTTCAGGAAATTCCCTTGCCCTCCCTCCATTCCATACTCAAACAGCTTCCCCAAACACATTTATCCCCCGCAACTCCTGCCCCCAATTCTGAGGAGGTTCAATGGGGAGTTCAGCGCGTCAACGCTCCAGCCGTCTGGAATAGGACTCGCGGTTCTGGAGTCAAGGTAGCTGTCATAGATACGGGCATAGATCCTACCCATCCGGATTTGGGAGGGCGAGTGGCGGGAGGTTTTGACGCCATTTCCACTCAAAATGATTGGAAAGATGGGCATGGACACGGCACCCACGTTTCAGGCATCATCGCAGCCCAACTCAATGGAACGGGAGTGGCAGGGGTAGCTCCCGACGTCCAACTCTATTCCATCAGAGTCTTAGATAAAAATGGCGGCGGTTTTATCACCAGTATCGTCAAAGGGATTCTCTGGTGCGCTAAAAACGACATCCGCGTGGCCAATATGAGTTTAGGTGGGCCCATGCCCTTCTTCCCCATTCACTGGGCGGTGAAAAAAGCCAACAAGAAAGGAGTGCTCATTGTCGCGGCCGCAGGCAACTCAGGGAAATCTGTCGGCTATCCTGGAGGATATAAAGAGGTGATCACCGTCTCGGCCAGCGACAGCACCGACCGAATTGCCGAATTCTCCAGCCGGGGCTCAGACGTCGATTTTATCGCCCCTGGAGTAAAAATTCTCTCTACGATCCTGGATGGGAAATATGCCGCTTGGTCGGGAACCTCCATGGCCACCCCACATGTGACAGGTTTAGCAGCCTTAGCCATAAGCCTGGGAGCCTCCAACCCTGAGCAAATTCGCACCGCGCTCAAGGCGGCCGCGGAACCGTTGCCCGGACTTTCAGCCAAGGAACAAGGAGCGGGAATCATCAACGCGGCCAAAATCCCCGGGCAATAGGCATTCGGCGCCCTACCCCAAAGGCCTTCGGTGTGATTTTCAGAACGGGAGGGGCTTGGCGGCGTTTATATTCGTTTAAATCCACTCTTCGAATAAGGCCCGACACCAATTCTTCCGAAAGGCGCAATCGGGAAGTTGTTTGTTTAACATCCCATCCTTCCTCTATATAGGCTCTCAACACCTTATCCAACACCTCATAAGGCGGAAGGTCATCCTGATCTTTTTGGTTAGGCTTTAATTCGGCGGAAGGAGGCTTCTGGATAGAGCTCTCGGGAATAAGTTCCTGATGGCGATTGATGAAGCGGGCCAACTCATAGACGGTCACCTTGGGCACATCTCCTAGAACCGCCAAACCGCCGCTCATATCGCCGTAGAGGGTGCAATATCCCATGGATAACTCTGATTTATTCCCCGTAGAAAGAAGCAGAGCCTTGTATTTATTGGAAAGCGCCATTAAAAGATTCCCCCGTATCCTGGCCTGTATATTCTGTTCCGCCACATCTTCCGGATATCCTTTAAAAAAGGGCCCCAACGCGGTTTGATACACCTGATAAATCTCGGCAATAGGAATTTTGAGAAGCCGGACGCCAAGATTCCGAGCCAGACTTTCAGCATCGGTCATACTTCCCGGAGAAGAATACGGGGAGGGCATCGAAATCCCCATGACATGTTCTTTTCCCAGGGCCCCCACCGCCAGAGCGCATGTGACAGCAGAATCAATACCTCCCGAAAGCCCCACCAGGGCATCCTGGAACCCGCACTTTTGCGTGTAGTCTCCTATTCCCAATACCAACGCCTCGTATACCTGTTGGATGTCAGAAAATTCTTCCCAGGACATGGGGAGGGGGGTAGATCCCGGCAAATCTACCAGAAGCAAATCCTCCCGAAAAGCCCTGCCTTGGGCCAGAGGGTTTCCTTTCTTATCCAGCACCAAGCTGTTGCCGTCGAAAACGAGCTCGTCATTGCCTCCCACCAAGTTGCAATAAGCCAAAGGCACTTTGGCCTTGCGGGCGTGTGCCCGCAGAAGACGGTATCGAGTCCTTCCCTTGCCATGATCGAAAGGAGATGCGGAAATATTCAAAAGCAGATGAATTTTTTCTCGGATAAGATTGCGCACCGGATCCAAAGGATACAGCCTTCGGCCCCAAAACCCCTTATCGTTCCAGGCATCCTCGCAAATACTCAACCCCATCTTGATCCCTTTGAAATGGAACGATTTATTGGACTTCGCGGGCTCAAAATAGCGGGCCTCATCAAAAACATCATAGGTTGGGAGCAAGGTCTTGGACCTCTGGACGGCGATGCGTCCTTTCCACAAAAGCGCCGCCGAATTAAACAAGGGCTTGCCCAGCGAGGATGAATTCTTTCCGGCAAAACCGACAAGGATGGCAGGCTCCTGAACCCAGCGACTCAACTCATTTAAGGCCTTTTGATTAGCTTCAACGAAGCTTGCCTGTTCCAGGAGGTCCCAGGAGGGATATCCGGGAATACAGAGCTCTGGGAATAAGACCAAATCCGCCTTGGCTTGAGCCGCTTTTTGAGTCCATGCCTTTATCTTGGAGACATTCCCCGTGATATCCCCCACCTTGGTATTGATCTGAGCCAATGCAATTTTCATCCCCATGATAGTATCAATTTGAGGAGTCTTTTTGCTATAATCGCAAGTTCAGGACCATGGTCAATATCTCCATGAAAGCGATGCTGGAAGCAGGGGTTCACTTCGGCCATCAAACCCGGCGATGGAATCCCAAAATGGGAAAGTATATCTTTGGAGAAAGAAATAATATCCACATTATCGACCTCCAGAAAACCGTAAAAGAATTAAAACGAGCCCATCTTTTCGTCCGAGACCAAGCGGCCCAGGGCGTGAATTTCCTCTTCGTCGGCACAAAGAAGCAAGCTCAGGAAATTATTAAAGCGGAAGCGGAGCGATGCGGTGCCGCCTATGTCCACAATAAATGGCTGGGAGGATGCCTGACCAACTTCTCCACGATCCGCAAATCTGTCGGAAGGCTGGAGGAATTGGAGCGATGGGAAAAAGACGGGCTTTTTAAAGCGCTTTCCAAAAAGGAGGTCTCCCGTCTGACCAAGGAAATGAACCGTCTTAAAAAACTGCTTACCGGAATTCGGAACTTGACTCAACTTCCACATGTTGTGTTTGTGGTCGATCCCGTGGAGGAAGAAGGAACGATTCTGGAAGCCCGAAAACTGAAGATACCGGTGGTAGCCGTCTGCGACACCAACTGCGATCCCGATCTTATCAACTATCCCATCCCGGGCAACGATGACGCTGCTCGCTCCATAAAACTTTTCTGCGGCATCATTGCGGATGCCGTTCTGGAAGGCAAGAATGCCACGCCCGAAGAACCTACGGTAGAAATTCCCCTTCCCGTTGCAGAAGAGGAGTCTCCCCGTGTCGGCTAACATCCAACAAAATAATCCCGTTGTCCAGCTCAGAGAGAAAACGGGGGCCGGCATATTAGACTGCAAACGCGCCCTGGAAGAATCGGAAGGAGATATCAATAAGGCCACCGAACTTCTGAGGAAGAAGGGGCTTGCAGATGTTTCCAAACGCAGCGGAAGGACAACCAAAGAAGGGCTTATTTTTGCTGCTATTCAACCAAGCGGAAAAAAGGGAGTCCTGCTGGAAATCAACTGCGAAACGGATTTCGTGGCCAAAACGGAGGAATTTAGGAATCTGGCCGACAAACTGGCCGCCGAAATTCTATCCACTTCTGTCCCTGACTCCGCCCTGCAGAATCAAGCCAATCTTATCGAAATAGTACAACAGGTGGCCGCCAAGGTCGGCGAAAATCTCCTTTTCCGCAGGGCGGCGCGATTCCAAATGGAAAAACCAGGTTTTCTCCACTCCTACATTCATTCCGATTCCAAGAAGGGAGCCCTCATCGAAATAGGCTGCGAAAAAGAAGGCACCGCCGAATCGCAAGATTTAAAACTATTGGCCAAGGAATTGACGCTTCAGATTGTGGGACTCCCCTCCACCCGATGGATCCGACGAAAAGATGTCCCTCCCGACATCACGAATAAGGAAAAAGAAATTTATCGTCAGCAAGCGCAAAATGAAGGAAAACCCAGCCCTGCTGTTGAAAAAATGGCTGAGGGAAAGCTTAAAAAGTTTTACCAAGACTGCTGCCTGCTGGAACAAGCCAGTATCCGGGATTCAAAAACAACAATTCGTGCAATGATTCAAACAGCCTCCTCTAAATTGGGAGAGGCCATCACTATTCGCCGCTTCACTAGATATCAACTGGGCGGGGATTAGGCTCCTTAGAAATTCCTTGTCTAAATTTAAGCGTGTTCTTATAAAGCTCTCCGGAGAAGCTCTGCTGGGCCACGAGCGCCATGGAATCAATTCACAATCCCTAGCCCAAATCGCCACTGAAATCAAGAAGGCCTACGACAAGAAGGTGGAATTAGCCATTGTCATCGGTGGAGGAAACATCTGGCGAGGCGCCTCCGACCGGGGCGAGTCGATTGATCGCGTCACGGCGGACAATATGGGCATGCTGGCCACCTTCATCAATGCCTTGGCTTTACAGGATGCCCTAGAACACGTCGGCATAGCCACCCGGGTTCAAACCGCCATCGAAATCACCAAACTCGCCGAGCCGTTTATCCGCAGAAAAGCCATGCGTCATCTTGAAAAAGGGCGAGTGGTCATCTTCGCGGGAGGAACGGGCAACCCCTATTTCACTACCGATACTACCGCCGCCCTACGCTCGGTGGAAATAGGCTGTGAGATCCTGCTGAAGGCTACTAAGGTAGACGGTGTCTACACCGATGATCCCCACCGAAATCCAAAAGCCAAAAAACTCTCCGAGTTGACGTTCATGGAAGCGATCCGGAAAAGACTTAAGATTATGGACACCTCGGCCCTGACCCTGTGCATGGAAAATCATATGCCCATCCTCGTTTTCAACCTCCATGTGCCTGGCAACATCGCCCGGGCTGTTGAAGGACAGAAAGTTGGGACTCTCATCCAAGACGAATAGCAAAAACAGATTAGCTACAGGACACAACTAAAATGGAAACTGAAATTAACCTACAACAATTAATCGTTAAGACAGAGGAGACGATGAAAAACCGCATTGAAAAACTTAGGTCCGATTTCGGGACTTTACGAACCGGACGTGCCAACCCCCAGTTGGTAGACGGCATCCGAGTGGAATACTACGGCTCCCTAACCCCCTTAAAACAGGTAGCCGCCATCTCGGTGGGAGACGCCCGCTCCATCGAGATCCGCCCCTGGGATCCTTCCTCCCTGGAAGCCATTGAAAAGGCTCTCCAAAAATCGGATCTGGGAATCACCCCCACCAATGACGGGAAAATGATCCGTTTAAATTTTCCCACCATGACGGAAGATAGACGCAAGGACCTTCTCAAGGTGGTTCGGAAAATGGCCGAAGATTTTAAGGTGACCCTAAGAAATGACCGCAGAGAAACTTTGGAGAAGCTAAAGAAGGTGGAAAAGAATAAAGAAATCTCAGAGGATGAAAGGATAAGGCAGGAAAATATCATTCAAAAACTGACCGACACCTATATCAAAAAAGTAGATGAAATTTTATCCGCCAAAGAGAAGGAAATCCTTACGATATGAGTCAAAAGTTCAGAGTTGAGAGTTTAGAGTTAAGAGTTCAGACTTCAGACTCCTCAACTCCCAACTCGCAACTCCCAACTCCCAACTCGCAACTCCCTAAGCACATCGCCATCATCATGGATGGCAATGGTCGCTGGGCCAAGAAACGCCATCTTCCGAGAATTGCCGGTCACCGCGCCGGAGTAAAATCCGTCCAAACCATCGTCCAGACTTGCGGAGACATGGGTATCCAAGCCTTGACCCTCTATGCCTTTTCCACCGAAAACTGGTCCCGTCCTCTCCAGGAAGTCGGCGAATTGATGAAACTGCTCTCCTGGACTTTAAAATCGGAGGTGGACAAACTGGATAAAAATAAAGTCCGTCTCATGGTGAGTGGCCGCACGCAGGAACTTCCTTCCGCGGTTCGGGAAGAACTTGCCAAGGCCATCCGAAGGCTTGAAAATAATACCGGGTTGATTTTGAATTTGGCCCTAAATTACGGAGCCCGCCAGGAAATCCTAGACGCGGTCCATCGCATTCTGAAAGAAAAGCCGCAACAAATCGATGAAGCCTCTTTTTCCAGATATCTCTACACGGCGGGATTGCCGGATCCGGATTTGGTCATACGAACTTCAGGGGAAATGCGCCTCTCCAATTTTCTGCTTTGGCA
>JACQJN010000056.1 GCA_016205085.1 Elusimicrobiota bacterium
CCCACTGTGGAGTCTGTAGGGTGGGGTCCATTCCTTTGTTGTTCGGCTCGGGGGCCGAGGGCAAACCCCAGACAGGCCCAGGCTGGCCAGATAGGTTCAGATTTTTTGGGAAAGGTCCAGCAAAAAGGTATAATTTCTGCCGTGATTTTTTTAAAGCAGCTCGAATTGGGCCCTCTGGCCAACTTTGTATACATTCTGGGGGATCCAGAAAAAAAAGAATGCGCGGTGGTGGACCCCGCGTGGGATGTGGCTACCATTCTTAAGGAGATCGAGAAAGAGGGGTATAAGCTGACCAAAATCCTGGTGACCCATAACCATCCCGATCATACCAATGGAATCGGAGAGGTGCTGAAGTCTTTTGATGTGCCCGTCTATATCCATAAACAGGATGCTTACGCATTGAAGTCGTATCAGGAAAACCTCAAGGTGGTGGAAGGGGGGGATGGGCTTTCTGTCGGTAATTTGGAGCTTAGTTTTCTTCATACACCCGGGCATACCCATGGGTCCGTTTGTCTGATGCTCAAGGATCAATTAGTGACTGGCGATACTCTTTTTATAAAAGGCTGCGGGAGGGTGGATCTTCCCAATTCTGATCCTGAGAAGATGTTCCAAAGCTTGAAGAAGATTGCGGGGTTGCCGGATGAGATTTTGGTGCTTCCGGGGCACAATTACGGGGACAAGCCCTGTGCTCCCTTGAAGGATGAAAAGAAGCAAAATCCGTATTTAGCCTTGAGCCAAAAGAATTTACCCGATTTTTTACGAGTCGTGGGATTCTAGTTATTTTGTGCAGGCGGGGTCTGTCTGGAGTTTACCCTTGACCCCCGAGCCCCTGATGGGGAACCCCAGGGTTCCCATCTTTTTTCCACCAGCGGTGGCTTCCCCCTCCCTACGGGGGTTTACGGGTAAATCTCCAGCCATCCCCCTGCTATGTAAGTTTGCAAAAGTTCAAATGAGACATAGAACTTCGTACCAAACATCCACAAAATCCGTAGGTTTGGTACGTCCCAAAGCTATTGCTCTAAGGTCGTTTGGGACGGACTTAGAACTTAGAACTCCCGCAAGGGAAGGATGGGCGGTGGTGGTGGATTTTGATGCCACGATCACCACGCAAGATATAAGCGATGCTATTTTACTGCACTACACCTCCAATAGTTTTAAAGATGTCCGGGAGTCTTATGTTCCGGGAACAGTGACTGAAGACTGGGTCCGGGAGAAGTTTAGGGCTGTCCAGGCGCGGCCCGGAGAATTGAGGAAGTTTGTCTATAAGACGGGACGATTGAGGCCCGGCTTTAAAAGGCTTTTGCGGATTTGCAGAATCAACAAGATTCCTGTCGAAATCGTCAGCGGAGGACTGGATTTTTATATTCGTCTTCTTCTCAATCGCTGGGGGATTCGAGGGTTGAAGGTCTACTGTGCGAATGCCCGGTGGATTTCGCATGGATTGGATGTCAGGTACCGCTACCTGAACGGATTTACCCTGGACCATTTTAAGGCCCGCAGGGTTTTAGAGTATAAAAAGCGCGGATATCGCGTGGTTTACATGGGAGATGGGTCCAGCGATTTTGAGGCGGCTAAAAAAGCGGATATTACTTATGCGAGAGGAACCTTGTTGGGTCTCTGCCGTAAAAATCTTGTGACCGCTAAATTTTTTAACGATTTCAAAATGGTTGCAACCTTTTTAAATTCTCACCACTGATATTATGTTTCCCATTCTATTTTCCATCGGTACATTTCATATCGCAACCTACGGAGTTTTTGTGGCCGCAGGATATCTGGCCGGGGTATTGTATCTGAAGGCGCATCTTAAGGAGATGAAGATTTCCGAGGATCAATTTTGGAAGCTCATCTACCTTCTATTTTTAGGAGCGCTTTTGGGAGGGAAGCTTTTGTTTCTCATTTTGCATAACCAAGACATGAGAGGACTTTGGGAAGCCATCAGGGGGTTTCGGTATGGATTTGTGTTCTACGGAGGGTTCTTGGGGGCGGCAGGATTGGGTTGGCGGTATGTTCACAGACAAAATTTGGATTTTTGGAGTTGCGCTGATTTCGCGGGGCCTGCATTGGCTCTTGGGCATGCCATAGGTCGTCTGGGATGTTTCGCGGCGGGTTGCTGTTATGGACGGGAAACTTCTCTGCCGTGGGGGATTTCGTTCTCAGATCCCAACTGTTTGGTGGAGAACAGTTTTTTAGGTTTGCCGCTGCATCCCACCCAGCTTTATGAAGCTCTTGGAAATTTTGGGATATTTCTTTTCCTGCATTTCTCAGTGAAAAGATTCAGGATTATTTCCCAGCCTGGCGATGTCTTTCGTTTGTATATTTTGCTCTACGCCTTATTGAGGTTTTTAATAGAGTTCGTCCGTGGAGATAGCCGCGGCGGAACCCTGCTTGGTCTTTCGATTTCACAGGGAGTGGCTTTGATTCTGATCTTTGCCATCCTTTATTTGAAGTTTTCTCACCGCTTGCCTTCCTTCCTCCGTTCTGGTGAAAGCAGATAGATTGACTTGCAGCCAGGAGGGCGTGCGTCTAGACGCCTATCTGGCCCGACAACTTGAGGGCTACAGCAGGGCTTTTTTGCAGGGCTTGATTGAACGTGGTTGCGTGCGGGTGGATGGGGTAGTGAAGGAGAGCAGTTTCCGGCTGAAGACAGGACAGAATGTAGAGATCAAGTGGCCGTATGAGGAAGTCCGAGGTCCTAGGTCCGAGGTCCTAGGTCTAAAAAAGGGGTTTGAGAAGTGGATTATTTTTGAAGATAAGGAAATCCTGGTTTTAAATAAGCCTCCTGGCTTAGTGATTCATCCTGCCGGAATCAGCTGGTTGAATCATCCTCAGGCGGCATTGATGGAGGCACCTCTGACGCTGGTGGGATACCTGCTTAAATACAGGCCTGAGATTTTAAATCGCAAGGTGCCTAGGGTTGGGATTGTGCATCGCCTGGACCGGGAGACAAGCGGAGTGATGGCGGTAGCCAAAACGGTTTTGGCGTATCGATCCCTCACGGAGCAGTTTAAGTCCCGCAAGATGAAAAAGATATATCGGGCCATCGTGGAAGGAGTCGTTCCAAACAAGGAAGGTGTGATTAAAACAGCGCTTGGCCGCAGAACCCACAGCCGGAAAATGGAGGTGATGGGCGGGGGAAAAGAAGCGGTAACGGCCTATCGAGTTTTGCGGAAAGCCTCCGGTGCAACGTGGTTGGAAGTTCACCCCATGACCGGCAGAACACATCAGATTCGGGTGCATCTGACCCATCTGGGACATCCGGTCTGGGGAGATGAAGTTTATGGGGAAAATAAAAGGGGGCGCTCAGTGGGGAGCAGGATGCTGCTGCATGCCTACCGGCTGGAGTTTGCCCATCCCAAAACCGGTAAGACAGTTCATTTTATGGCTCCCATCCCTAAAGATTTTGGATTTAAAGTGCGGGGGCGGAGCAGAAAATCTTGAAGTCAATGTGGGAGAATAGATTATTTTTAGATTCGAGATCGGTCAAAAAAGATTCCTGCAGTTCCTTCCTGGAAATTTGGACCTGCAGCTTGTTGAAATTTTCCAGATGGGATTGGATTCTCGTTTCAGCATAGCTGACATGAGATCCCGTCGTCATCATGAAGGCCCAATCGGAGGCTTGAGCCAAAAGCAATTCCCGCGCCGCTTGGTTGAGTCCCCGTCTTTCTATCGTATTCAGCCGCTGATGCTGATTCCGGTTGGCTGACTCGATCATCTTTCCCGTCGCTTTGTGCAGAGGAAGATAGATCCAGTGGTTGGAGGAATTCAACCACACCTCAAAATAGCCTTTGTCTCCCCATGAGGAAATTTCCGGTTTCACAGGCTGCAATTCAGGAGAGTTGTGCAGATATTCGGAGGGAGTGATCGCTTTAATGGCAAGCCTTTGGGATCGGATTTTCCTGAGTGTTTGCTCTAAGAACTGGGGCCCTTCGAACCACCAGTGGCCAAACAGCTCCGCGTCGTACATGGCGGTGACGATGGGTTTGATTTTAAGCGAGCCGTTCAGATGTTCCACCTGAGAAACCCGCTTTTCTAGAAAATCTTCCGCATGACGCTCCGCGGTGGCGGAGGCAGCGTCGGGATCGTAGGGAGCCTTTTGAGAGAGGTCCACTTTTCCCGTCACGCGGTGATATTTGAGTCCGACATTCCGCCTTATTCCGTCAGGATGAAGGTAGGGGCGGATGTAGGCTTCTTCCCCGTCATAGCCCAAGTCTCGGTAGAACTCTCGGTAATTGGAATCTCCCGGATAGCCGTGGGTGGCGCTCCATACCTGAAGGGCTGTTTCAGTATCCCGACCGAAGGCGGCCACACCCGCCTGGGTAAGCACGGGAGCATAGGTTTGATAGCGTGGGCGCGGCCGGGAGTAGGTGATTCCGTGATGGTCCAGGAAGAAATACTCAAATCCTGCCGATTTTAGGTACGGTCCTACCCGATGATCATAGGCGCATTCTCCCAGCCAGATACCCGTCGGTTTGGAGTTGAAACGGTATTGATAATCCTGGTACGAAACAGAGATCTGGGCTCGCAGAGCTTCGGGATGAGCCATGAGCGGCAACATGCCGTGGGTAGCGGTGCAGGTGAGGATTTCAATCGCCCCTGCGTCTTTTAGTTGTTTGAAAGCGGAAAGGATATCGCCTCGGCACCGGTCCAGGACGGAAAGGCATTGTTTAAAACGTTCGCGATAAAGACGGGCTGTTTTGTGGTTTAGGAGATGGTTTCGGGTGCGAACCATCTCTTTTTCACACAACTCCAGACGCTGTTCCACATAGCGGCGATATTTTTTCTGAAGCAGAGAATCCTCCAGCATCGCGGCTAGGGTGGGAGAAAAGGAAATAGCTATTTTGGGGTAAATTCCTTCTTGAACCAGCTTTTCGAAAGAAAGGAGCAGGGGGATATAGGTTTCGGTGGTGGCTTCAAACAGCCAATCTTCTTCCAAAAAGAATTCATGCTCGGGATGGCGTATGAAAGGCAGATGGGCATGCAGGACTATGGAGAGATAACCCTTTACCATCCCACCACCTCCCTGCTGGCCATA
This sequence comes from Elusimicrobiota bacterium, assembly GCA_016205085.1. Classification (GTDB taxonomy): domain Bacteria; phylum Elusimicrobiota; class Elusimicrobia; order JACQJN01; family JACQJN01; genus JACQJN01. The sequence goes on from JACQJN010000056.1 coordinate 5,033, forward strand.
AGCCAGCCAAAGAAACGTAACGATTTACTAAACCAAATCGAGGGAGGTGGTGGGACCATTAGGCCAGTGAGAGAAGACGCAGACTGGAATGTGGGGAGGGAGCTTTTTCAGAACCGTCTGCGGGAGAGCCATGGGGGAGCGTGATGACGTTGGATCTTAAGTCCCCAAGTTCCAGATAGTAGGATCTGCCGGGGACAGGAGCTCGAAGGTAAGCGTGTTGTTTCGATATTTCGAAGGGGACTTCAGCGGCGAGTTTATCGTCCTCAGCAAACCGAAGCCGCAAGGTAAACCGGGAGGAGGAGATTTTTTTTTGCAGCTCGGAGGTGAGTTCCCAAAGAGCCAGAAGCCAATGGGCATCTCGCGGCAGAGCCAATAAATAATCCTTTTCAGAAGTTTGTCCGGGCAAAGAGCATGCTTTTTTTATAGATTTAATCGCCTCTGATTTTTGGGAGGGATCCAGGGGATTCAAAGGAAGATAAAAAATTTCGGAATTCACCCCACCACCTGTTGAGCGCCCTGCAGGCGCTGAAACAGCTTCGCCAACAGGTGGTGGGGTCACTCCCCACCTCGTTTAAAATTCCGGGTCCATTATAGCATAATAGACAACAAAAGCACCTAAAAGGTACAATCGCTTTTCGCGAATTTCCATGGGTGTGCTGACATTTCTGGCCAGTCGGTTTGTGGCGGGAGAGGGAGTCCACGAAGCGGTGGAGGCGGTCTGCCGCCTCAATGCGGACGGTCTTCTGGCTACCGTCAATTATTTGGGTGAGGCGGTACAAACCCGCGCGCAAGCGAAGGCCGCCACTCAAGAGTATTTTCTTCTGCTGCGTAAAATAGCGGAGGCGGAGGCGGATTCCAATATCTCGGTGAAACTGACCCAGCTGGGACTTAGGTTTGACGAGTCGCTTTGCGAACAGAATCTCGTCCGGATTTTGGAGGAGGCTTCCAAGTTGAATAACTTTGTTCGGATCGACATGGAGGGTTCCTTTTATACTCAAAAGACACTGGATATTTTTCGCCGGATTTTTACGCAGTATTCCAACGTGGGAGTCGTCATCCAATCGTATCTTCGCCGCAGCCAAAAAGATGTTCGGGAGCTCAATCGAATTCGCGCCAGAATACGTCTTTGCAAGGGAGCTTATCGCGAGTCGGCGGAGGCCGCCTTTCAACTGAGAGAGGAGGCGAATCACAACTATGATGTTCTTATGCAGCTACTCTTAGCCCATGGGAATTATCCAGCTTTGGCTACGCACGATGATGCGCGGATACAGGCAGCGAAGGATTTTGCCAAAGAGCATGAGATTGCTCCGGACCAGTTTGAGTTCCAAATGCTGTATGGACTCCGACAGAAGCTGTGGCCTAAACTGGTGAAGGAAGGATACCGCTTAAGGATTTACGTGCCCTATGGAACCCATTGGCTTTCCTATTTTTACAGGAGACTGACGGAAAGGAAGGAGAATTGGATGTTCGTGTTGAGGAGTCTGGTAAGGGGATGACCATGAAGGCTATTTGTAAAATAAAAGCGGGAGTGGGGGCGCAGTATGTGGATTGCGAAGCCCCTCGCTTAAAGCCGGATGAGATTTTGTTGAAGGTCTATCGGTCTTCTATTTGCGGAAGCGATCTTCCTATTTACTACTGGTCCAGCTGGGCTCCCCAAAGGTTAAAGCTTCCCTTGGTGTTCGGGCATGAGTTCTGCGGGGAGGTAGAAGAAGTGGGCTCGTCCACGCGGGGTTTTGCCAGGGGCGATTTTGTTTCGGTGGAGTCGCACATCTATTGCGGGCTTTGCTATCAATGCCAAAATGGTCAGAGACACGTCTGCAAAAACATGAAAATCATAGGAGTGGACGCGCCGGGGGGATTTTCACAATATGCGGTAGTGCCGGCGCGGTGCGCCTGGAAACATTCGGATAGCTCTTTGAAAGAAGTAGGTTCCTTGATGGAGCCTTTGGGAAATGCCGTTTATGCTGTTTTAGTGGAGGAGGTGGTCAGCCGGTCCGTTTTGGTTTTAGGTTGCGGTCCTCAAGGGTTGTTCGCCATCGCGGTAGCCAAAGCCTCCGGGGCCAAACCCGTTGTGGCGGTGGAGGCTTCCGGGTACCGCAGAAAATTGGCGGAAAAGATGGGGGCGGATGCGGTTTTGGATCCTTCCTCGCCGGACATCCTCAAGAAAATATTGAAGGCCTGCGGTTCCGCGGATGGTGTGGATACGGTTATAGAGATGTCGGGGAGTCCCAAAGCGGTTGAGTTGGCTCTCAAATCTGTAAGAAACGGAGGGCGAGTGACGGCTTTCGGCATCCCTTCCGAAAAACTGACCATTGACTGGGCGGAGGATGTCATTTTCAAGGGAATCAGGATTTATGGGATTGTGGGCCGGGAAATATTTCAAACCTGGTATAAAACGGAAAGTCTATTGAAATCCAAAGCGATCGATTTGACTCCTTCGATGACGCACACATTTTCCCTCAAGGAGTTTGATAAGGCCTTCCACGTCCTCTCCTCTCCCGAAAAAAAGTGCGGAAAAGTTCTTTTGGTTCCGTAGCCTCTTTCCTGGCCGGGTTTGGGGCCATGATCGAGGAGGTGGTTTGGTTTAGACTCCTGGGTACCATCCTGGGTTCGGATGTCTGGGCCTCCAGCCTGGTTTTGGCTATTTTTTTGGGAGGTCTTGGTTTGGGAAGCATTCTTTCTGCTCTGTTAGTGTCGTGGAGGAATTGGGGAGCTAAAAAGACGTTTTGGTTGGCCCAATTTTTTTTGGCTCTCTTCGCTGTTTTCTCTCCGCTTTTGTTCCATGGGCTTGGGGTGGGCTATGGGATTTCCGTGGGAATTTTTCCTTTCTGGACTCATGGGGCCTTGGCGCTGGGAATAGCCTTCTCGGCTCTTCTGGTTCCTTGTTGTGCCATGGGGATGACGGTGCCTCTTTTAATGGAGTCAATGGGTGAGGAAGAAACTTTATCCTATGCCGGTCTTTTGTATGGTTTCAATAATTTGGGAGGTGTTTTGGGAGTTTTTTTATGCGGGTTTTTTCTGATGGAGCACGGGGGGATTTGGGGTTGTGTTTTAATTTCCGGTCTTTCGCATATGCTTTCCGCGTGGCTGGGAGTAAAATGGCTCCGCTGATATTTTTTGGAGTTCTTAATTTCGCGGTGCTCGGATTGGAGGTGGCCTGGACCCGGGCGCTCGCATTCCGGTTTCTGGAGACAACCATTTACTCCTTTTCCTGCGTAGTGGCCAGCACGATTGTAGGGATGGCCTTAGGGGGGTTGTGCGGCTCCATTTCTGTCAGGAGATTCCCACGCGCGGAGTTTTGGTATGCGGCAGGAGTGCCAGCCTGGTCCGTTTTGAGCTGGAATTTTCTTCCCTGGATGGGGGGGAGGGTCGTCCGATGGTTTCCCGGAGCGGATCCGGTGATCCAGTGGAACTGGAGACAGTCCATTTCGGCGGAGATGTTTTTGAGCGCGATCCCTTTGCTGATCCCCGGATTTCTTCTGGGAGTTGTGTTCCTCTACCTGGTTTCGACAAACCGAGAGAGACGCTGGGCTTTGGCGGAGCTTCTGGCTATGGGAGCCGGGTTCGGCGCTCTGGGAGCTTTGGTCATAGGATTGGGAGCTATTCCTTTAGTGGGGATTCGGTACTCTATTTTTATGGCGGTGTTGCCGTTGATCCTCTTTTTGACGATGGTTTCCAGATCCTGGGGACCCGTGGTATTGAGTTGGGCATTTTCCTTTTTCTTTATATTTTTTTCCCGTAACTGGTCGGGAGCTGTTCCTGCGCAGTCCCTGGTGCATCGGGTGCTTTTTTTAGAGGAGTCGGCGGGAGCGACGGTGGAGGTTTGGGAGGATTTCTCGGCCGAGGATTCCCGGTGGGAGAGGACATTGCTTGTGGACGGCCATGCGGTGGCGGGAAGCGATTCGGTGATCCAGGCGGATCAAAAGCTTTTGGCTCATATTCCTCTGCTTCTGCATCCTAATCCCAGAAAAGCGTTGACCGTGGGCCTGGGCAGCGGAGGCACATCCTATTCCATGCGTCTGCACGGGGCGGAGGTTTTCTGCTATGAGATTTTGCCCGCCGTTCGTAGAGCGGCGGAGCTGTTCCCCCGAAATCATAGAGGGGTATTCCTGGATTCCGGATTCCATTTGGAGATTGGAGATGCCCGGCACCTGCTTCTTAAAACCCGGCAGCGGTTTGATGTCATTGTGAGCGATGTGACGGATATTTATTTTTTGGGGAACGCCTCTTTGCTGAGCCGGGATTATTTTAAGTTGGCCCAATCCCGGCTGAATCCGGGAGGCATTTTCGCGGTGTGGCTCCCGCGGGATCCGGGGAAAAAGGTTTTGGCCTCCATTTTTTCCACATTCCTTTCCGTTTTTCCCAGGGCCGTTCTTTGGTATCCCTACCAGATAGATTCGCATTTTACGATTCTGGTGGGCCTTCCTCCGGACTGGAAGAAGATAGATTGGGAAGATTGGAGAAATCGCATTTCCTCCCGCCTTGTTCAAAAGGATCTGGCCTCCATCGCTTCTTCCGACCCTTTGCGGTTGGCGAACTATTTGGCGTTGAATCCGGAGGAAGTACGCACCTTCGCTTCCGACGCGGCGGTGCATAGCGATTTTCATCCCTTGTTGGATTTCCAAGCCGCCCGGTTGGCGCATGTGCCCGCGATGGATTTGTTGCGGGTGGTTTCTAAGAGTTCTTCCGGTGTGGAGGAGATTCTGGATTTTAGTTCAGGGTTCGAGACATCTCGTCAAGGGGCGTATCAGAGGGCTCGTGAGAAATTGATCCAGGGTTATCTCGCCCTTTCCAATGGGGATAACCAGCAGGCCTTGCAGAATGCCTTGGAGGCGGAGAAAATAAATCCCACGGATCGCGAGCTGATTCGCTCCGGAATTTCCGTTTTAAAAATTTCTTCACACTTAAGATTGGCGGAGCAAAGGATGAAGGAAGGAGAGGTCCAGGGAGCTGCTAAGCATTTGCAAGAGGTGATTCGGTTGCGGCCCAATCACTTTACAGCCTTGAACAATCTAGCTATGCTTAAGATGAAATCAGGAGATGTCGCCGCGGCGAACCGTCTGCTCAAGAAGGCGGGAGCCATCCTTCCGGAGGCGGAGTGGGTCCAAAAGCTGCTCTATAAATGAGATGCTGGAGTTTCTCAAAGACGAAATTTCTCAGTTAAAATCGGAGGGACGGGCTATTGAGCTGAGGATCCTGGAATCTCCTCAGGAACCGCTCTCCGTCATTGACGGGAAAAAAGTCATCAATCTCACTTCCAATAACTATCTGGCTCTGACCACTCATCCTAAAATCAAAGAGGCGGCGATTCAGGCCGTTCGTGACTATGGAGTGGGAACGGCGGCGGTTCGGACCATTATCGGCACGATGGATATCCACCAGGCTTTGGAGGAGAGGTTGGCCCGGTTCAAGGGGACGGAGGCAGCTTTAGTGTTTCAGTCGGGATTCACCACCAATGTGGCGGTGTGTCAATCCCTCATGTCTTCGGAAACAGATCTCTTGATTTCGGATGAGCTCAACCATGCGTCCATTATAGATGGGGCCAAGCTGTCCAAGGCTCCTCGGAAAATCTATCCCCACAAAGACATGGCGGCTCTGGGAGCCATTTTGGAGTCGTCGGAGTCTCGAAAGGCCAGAAGGAGAATGGTGGTCACGGATGGGGTTTTCAGCATGGATGGGGACATTGCTCCGTTGCCTCAAATTGTGGAGCTCTGCGAAAAATATGATGCGGTCCCGATGGTGGACGATGCCCATGCCAGCGGTGTGCTTGGGAAAAACGGCAGGGGAACGGTGGATCATTTCGGTTTAAAGGGTCGGGTGGCCATCCAGATAGGGACTCTTTCTAAGGCGATCGCGGCGATAGGAGGGTATGTCGCTTCCACGAAGCTTTTGAGGGAGTATCTTATCTCCACGGCCAGGCCCTTTCTTTTTTCAAGTTCCCACCCGCCTTCTGTGGTGGCGACTTGCCTGGCAGCCCTGGACGTTTTAGAAAACGAGCCGGAGAGAATTCAACGTCTATGGGATAATACCAGGTTCTTTAAGGAGGGGCTTAAAAAACTTGGGTTTAATACCGGAGAGAGCGAGACTCCCATTACCCCCGTAATTGTGGGGGATACAGCCAAGGCAAGAAAATTTAGTCAAGCCCTTTTTGAGGAAGGTGTTTTCGCGCTGGCCATAGGATTTCCTACCGTTTCCAAGGGCAAAGAGCGCCTGCGCACCATCGTCACCGCCGGCCATACCCAGAAGGATTTGGAAACTGCTCTGGAGAAATTTAAAAAAGTCGGTAAAGCATTAGGAGTTTAGTCGTTCTTCTTGGTAATGCCAATTTAAATTTATAAACTCTATCCTGTTGTCATAGGAGCTTTGGGATGACCCAATCAGCAGGCAAGGTACTTGTAGTTGAAGATGACAAAGAATGTCTGATCCTTCTGATGGGCACCCTTGGAGAGGCTGGCTATCTTGTGCAACCAGCAGGAACTTTGAGGATGGCGTTTAGCTGGCTAAATGACAACAAGCCTGACCTTGTTATCATAGATTTAAAGCTCCCAGATGGTAATGGTATGGACCTTTGCCGCTCCATTAGGAAAAGTCCAGAGACTAGTAAGGTTCCTGTGATTATCCTTACTGGAAACACAAAGACTTCTTCTCGCGTAGATGCCTCTTTGAGTGGTGCCAACCTCTACCTCAGCAAACCTATGGACCTCGCTGAACTTGTCCATGCTATAAAGGGATTCTTAGGGCCCAAAGGGAGCCAACAGCAAAGGCGAGGCGTTCTCCGCAGAGAAGGCTTTGAAATTGACCCTAATGAACACAAGATTTTCTATAACGGGAAGACTCTTAAGGATATTCCGGAAAGGCTTCTGGATGTCCTGTATATCCTTATTGAGCACTATCCAAAGATTGTGAGCAGAACACATATCCTCTCTATTGTGGATCCCCAGGACAGGGACAGGGAGGTAGATGTCTGGATCTGCCGGCTTAGAGAAAAGCTAAGTGAATTTTTCCATCGTGATTTCATAGAAACGGTATTTGGAGAAGGGTACCGTTTCAGCCTACCTTCACCGCTGTCTAAGAAACCCATTTAAAGGTCTCTTTTTTACCCTTCCCTGTGGGGGCACCCCTATTGCACCTTATTGCATCCATATTGCAATGTTGCATTTCATGTTGCAATTCTGTTATTGATGCAACATCTCGACGGAAGGTCGTGACATCGATGCAACATCTTGACATAGCGATGAATCTGCTTAGAATTAAAGGTGGGAGCGGGATGCGCGAAGTTCTTATGTGAAGCAATAGAATAAAGGAGGTGACAAATTTATGGCATTAGGAAAACTGAAACTGCTTGGCTGGATCACCAACCTTCTTTTATTGTTCTCTCATCCACTTTGGGGAATGCCACCTCATGCAGACGTTTTGGATAAGATTCTAAATAAAGTGATCGAAGCTCCCCCACACCTAAAAATGAGTTCTGAGGAATGGGCGGCTTTGGGGATTGATCAACCGGACATAAATCCCGTCAGCGCAGCTCTGCAGAACAAGGACGCAAGAAGCACTGTTTCATTTCGCCTTCTGGCTATTTTGGTCCATTTCACAGACAACCCTTCCACTGTGACTGCCACCAGTTTCAATACCTTGATATTTTCTACAGCCTCAGGATCGGTGAATCATTTCTATCGTGAAAATTCTTATGGACAGCTCGATGTCGTCACTCTCAACCTACCCTCTTCCCTGGGTTGGAAGATGGCACCGAGCTCCTATTCCTATTATGTGAATGGCCAGTATGGATTTGGCAGCTACCCTCGCAACGCGCAGAAATTAGGCCAGGATCTAGTGGCCCTAGTGAATCCTTTCGTTAATTTCGCGAATTATGATAACGATGGGAATGGAACGGTGGACACTATCACCATTATTCATTCAGGGCCTGGCGCAGAAGTTACAGGGAATCCCAATCATATATGGTCCCACAAGTGGAGCTTCCCATCTGTTACCGTAGATGGAGTTACAGCCTCTTCCTACAACATAGAACCCGAATATGTGATAAATCCAGGGGACATGACTATCGGTGTTATTGCTCATGAATTGGGACATGCTTTAGGACTGCCGGATTTATACGATACAGATTTGAGTTCTTATGGAATCGGGAAATGGGATGTTATGTCTTATGGCTCCTGGAATGGACCTTATCCCGGAGGTTCCTCTCCGGCCCATTTTAGCGCCTGGTGCAAAATTCAGCTAGGATTTGTTGCTCCCCAAATTATTACGGGAAGTCAGATTGGAGTTCAAATCCCCAATGCAGAACAATTTAATACAGGAATTTTTAGACTCTGGACCAACGGAGTGGGAGGATCGCAATATTTTCTTGTAGAAAACCGTCAAAAAATAGGGTATGACCTGTCTCTACCGGGATCGGGTGGACTTTTGATCTGGCACATAGACGACGCAAAACCTGGTAACACACAAGAGTGGTACCCGCCTAATGATCCTACGCTGGGACATTATAAGGTAGCTTTGGTTCAGGCAGATAACCTTTGGGAGATGGAAAAGAAGATAGATCAGGGAGATACAAGTGATCCCTTTCCGGGGTTGTCGGGTAATCGATATCTCACTGCCATCACAAGTCCCACTTCCAGAAGCTACGCCAGCGGGCAACCGGATTCTCTTGTTCGAGTTCAGAATATTTCCAACTCCAGCAACACCATGACTGCCGATTTTGCTGTTCTTGCGTCCAGCGACGTTCTTCCTCCTTCCGTCATTATTACCAATCCAACGAATGGCTCCACCGTTTCAGGAACTATTTCTGTTTCCGCCAATGCCTCAGATAACATAGGAGTAGCTGGAGTCCAGTTTAAACTCGATGGAGTTAACCTAGGCTCGGAAGATACCACAGCACCCTACAGCACATCCTGGAATACCACCTCGGCTTCCGAAGGTACCCATACTTTAACCGCTGTAGCCCGAGACGGAAGCCTGAACTCCACGACTTCTTCTCCAATTTCGATTACTGTTAGGAATGACACCACCCCACCCACCCCGCCAGGCAATCTGTCCACCCAGGTAATTTTCCCTGAGCCCGGAACAATCCATCTAAGTTGGAGTCAAGCCAGCGACGCCCAATCCGGAATAGGTGGTTACAAGGTAACTGTCACCTCGGGCCCAAGCCATGCTCAGGTGAGTAATTGGACAGCAAAAAATTTGGGAGTTGTAACCAGCACAACTATTGCCGGTTTGAACCGCGATACCACGCACTACATTGAAGTGATCGCTTATGACAACGCAGGAAATCAGTCGGACAACAGTGCCTGTGTCGGTATCCGCACAAGGCTGCGCGGGGATCTCAATAATGATGGAACCTCCTCAACCATTCTCGATCTTACTTTCCTGGTTAACCGCATATTTAGAGGCGGCCCGGCAGTTGATCCGTTGTATATTGGCGATCTCAATAATGACGGAACCTCCTCAACCATTCTCGATCTTACTTTTCTGGTTAACCGCATATTTAGAGGCGGCCCACCACCAGCACCCATAGATGGATTCGCCTGCGGGACAGAGGGAACTTATGGCGGCGAAGGAACTCCACTATTACTTACAAACACTGCTACCATTTCAGGTCCTTCTACAACCCCATCAGAAACCTCTGTCAGCTTTTTCGGTTCAACCGACATTCAAGATCCTAACCCTATTTATGTATGGCATTTCGGGGACGGCGGAGTTTACTTTGTGCAAAACCCAACCCATACATTTTCTAATTCAGGCACATATACGGTGAGTCTCTATGTGGGTGACATGAACAACAATTTAGCTCTTGCCCAATATGTGGTTACGGTCGCTGAAACCACTCCTCCTACCGTAGCCATCACATCACCCACCGCCGGCTCTACTGTTTCAGGGACCGTCACCATCTCAGCGAACGCATCGGATAATGTGGTAGTGGCCAGGATACAGTTTAAGGTAGATGGCTCTATTTTAATGGAAGATACTACATCACCTTACATCTACTCCTGGAACACGGTGTCCTTGCCTAATGGAGAGCATAGTCTGACCGCTCTGGCCTATGATGCGGCAGGTAATTCTGCTCAACATTCTATTTCTGTCACCGTCAGAAACTCCTCTGGAGGGTGTGCGGCGGTTTGGCCTTATCTATGCACTGGAACTCCGGCTATCAACACGAAAGAAATCACGTTAGTTAATATATCCAGTTTAGAGGCTCAGTCTGAACGGGTGCTTTTGACTCCCAATGGGGATGGTATTCGGGAGGCGGTGGGATTTCTGGGGGTAAATCAGGTGAAGATTTTAAGTTCCCAAGGGGCTGTGGTGAAGACACTTCAGGGAGATGGGAACCTGATTCTGTGGCGCGGGGAGGGTGACTCGGGTTCTAAGCTAGAGTCTGGGCTTTATTTTGCGGTGGCGGAAGGGGAAGGGAACCAAAAAACTATTCCTCTTGTGGTGGTCAAATAAATAAGTGATTAGTGGTTAGTTGGGAGATAGAATAATAAGCTTATGAGTTATATGGAGTTAAAGGGTTTAAGTGTTTATAGAGGTATTGCTTTGTTTGTTCTTGTCGCTCTCAATTCTCAACTCCTGACTCGCAACTCTTTCGGTAGCTTTCAAGATTCCTCCCTGAGCGTAAAGGCCAAGGGCCTGGGAGGGGCTTTTGTGGGGGTGGCGGATGACTCCAGTGCTTTGTTTATCAATCCTGCCGGAATGACTCAGATGAGGTCTCCGGAGGCCTCTTTTATGTTCGGCAAGCCTCTTTTGGGCCTTCCCCAGGTCTCATTAGGAGAGGGCTATATTGCTTTAGCGGTTCCTGTAGGATCCGAGGCAGCCATGGGCTTGGGAGCCAATACATTTTTTGCCTCCGGTTTTTTGCAGGAATATCAGGGGGTATTAGGGGGTGCCTATCGGCTCTTTCCCAGCATCTCCATAGGAGTCAATGCGACCTATCTCTACCATACCTACACCATAGGCAAGGATCCTCTGTTCTCGGATGATCCTATTTTTCGCAACGGCATTTCAAAAGGAGCGGTAGGGATAGATGCTGGGCTTTTGGTTTCCCCTCATCCTGATTTTAATCTTGGGTTTTCGGTAAGACATCTAAATCGTCCGGACGTAGGTTTGGTGTTTGAAGATAAGGTCCCCATGGAGATGAGGGTGGGAGGTCAGGTGAAGATGTCTCGTTTCAGTATTTCGGGCGAGGTACTTAGGAGGGGGTATGTCGCCGATCTAGATACCACTACCACCTGGCATTTGGGACTGGAGGTTCCTTACCGCATCCTGAGTTTTAGAGGGGGTGTCAATTCCAATGAGGTAGCGGCGGGGCTGGGACTGGCTTTTGGATTTTTGAGGATCGATTACTCGTTTGGGTTGCTCAATGAGCTGAGGTCCGACAATTCAGGGAGCCATCGGATTGCTCTCTCTC